>CAIPJU010000527.1 GCA_903865465.1 uncultured Bacteroidota bacterium | reverse complement strand
TATATCGGCATATTAACCTATAAGGAGTATTTATCGGCTAATAAACCTATAAAATATAAGTATCGGCAAATTAACCTATAAACAGCATTTATCGGTAAGAACACCTATACAGTTGAAACAATTCCATAGCCATTCAAAAGAAAGGATAAACATGTAATAACGAACAATAAGAATAGTGTAGGAAAAATTTGATTAGATTTGTTATTTTCGTGTAGTATGTTAAAGCTTTCGAGGAAAACAGAAAATAAGGCAGAATGCCTGCTTTGTCCTCATCAGTGCAAACTGGAAGTGGGGAAAAGCGGAATTTGTGGTGCCCGTAAGAATACCGGCACTGAAGTTGAGCTTACGACCTATGGGCTGGTATCGGGTTACGCTGTTGATCCTCTTGAAAAGAAACCCCTTTATCACTGGTTCCCCGGATATAAGATCCTGTCGGTGGGTTCGTATGGCTGCAACATGAAATGCGATTTTTGTCAGAATTACAGCATTTCGCAGTCCGTTCCGGAAGAGAGTGACCAGCATATGACTCCGGCCAATATAGTCCGCGATGCACTTCGGGTTGGCAGAAACGTTGGTGTGGCATTCACATATAATGAACCTGTTATATCGTTCGAGTTTATGAGGGATACTGCCATCGCCGCCAAAAATAATGGCCTGTACACGGCAATGATAAGCAACGGATTTGTAAATGAAGAGCCACTGAATGAGATCCTGAAATTCATAGATGCATTCAATATTGACCTTAAGGCTTTCAATAATGATTTCTACAGGCATATGACCGGTTCTGCCATAGAACCCGTCAAAAAATGCCTTAAGAAGATCAGTGAGGCTAAAAAACACCTTGAGATAACCACACTTATCATACCCGGACTCAACGATTCAACCGATGAAATGGAGAGAGAGGCTGAATGGATAGCAGCCGAGCTCGGCGAAGATATACCCCTGCATCTGAGCAGATACTTTCCCATGTATAAAAGAAATGATGATATAACTTCGGAAACTACCCTCAGAAAGCTATACGAGGCAGCAAAAACCAAACTTCACTATGTGTATATTGGCAACCTGAATTCGGAGATGGGACAACATACTTTTTGTCCTGTCTGCTCGAACAGAGTTACTGTAAGATCGGGCTACAATACCCGGTTGATTAACTTAAAAAGCGATGGCTGCTGTGATAAGTGCGGAACACTAATCTACAGTAATCTTATTCCTGCTTTGCAGACAAAGAGCTGAGTCTGCCAAAAAGCTGGTCAACACCACTCAGAAGGTCCTTACCAACCTTTTTGTAATAAGCCTTAACAATTTTAGGATTATCTTTCCCATCAGGATTATTTACCCTGGCAATCAGATCGTTCCTGAATTCGACTGCATCCTCAATAATAGAAGATACTTCTTCGCTTTTCATATCAGGACGTATTTCTGAATAGAGAAGACAGTCAGAAATTACTTCAAATACCAGGTAATCAATATCTTTTTTAAGTTCTCTTACGCTTGCCATAGGTTAACATTTTATTATTAGTTGAATGCAAATATACGAAATATAAGCAGAAGGTCTATTCTGTTCTGAATCTGCTCATACTCTCTTCGACTCTGCTGATATATAGAATTCTCAATTTCTCCATAAGCGGATTGCCGACATCGAAACCTGACTTGCCAATAGAATTAAATGGAAGAACCATCGGAGATGTCCCGGTCATGAATACCGAGTCGTATTGAGAAATTTCGTCAGCTTTCACTGCCATCAGCTCCACCTTTATCCCGTTTCCTTCGCAGATTGAAAGAATATGCTTCCTGGTAATGCCTTTCAATATCAATTTATCAGGAGCTGTGAAGAGGATTTCTCCTTTTATGAAGAAAATATTCGACCTGCTCCCTTCAGTGATAAGGTTGTCTTCACTGACAAGAATGGCTTCATAACCACCGTCATGCATAAGTTTGTGATAGACTGATGACCTGAGTTTGTGATTGATGACTTTTGATCCGGGTTCTTTTCTTTCTGCATGGAACAGAATGCCTTTCACTCCCTTCCTGTATTGCTCCTCGGTGGGGTAAATAGGTTCAACATAATAAACCATGTAATTCATTAGCCCCTGGTTATAATTAAAGACGATTTTTATGTTTGCTTCCTTCTTCCTGTCCGACCTGCTCAGGCTGATGATATCCCTCCTGATGGTTTTGGATTCGGCTAGTAATTTTTTCTTCTGAAGCCACACACTGCCGGCCAGACGTTCCATATGATCCTGATAGAAAACAGGCGTTCCCTTAATCATCCTTATCACTTCATAAACCGATTCTCCCTCATAGACAAGTGAATTATCGAATAATTCCACAGGCTGAAGTTCACCGTTAAGAATGAAATTATTCCCGTAACATTCATTCATTGCAGAAAAGTTAAAACACCGCAAAAATAGAAAGAATCGCAAATCATGCGCCATTTTCTGGCTATATTAGTGACCAATTATTAAGTTGAAGCAGGAAATTGTATGCAATTATCGACATAGAGACCACAGGGGGAAGCGCTTTTTCTGAAAAAATAACCGAGATTGCTATCTATCTGCATGATGGTAAACAGATAACCGATGAATATGTTTCGCTCGTAAATCCCGAAAGAAGCATTCCCTGGTTCATAACCAATCTGACCGGGATCTCAAACGAGATGCTGGAAAATGCTCCGCGTTTTTATGAAATAGCAAAAAAAATAATCGAGTTGACGGAAGGAAGAACATTTGTTGCTCATAATGCCCGGTTTGACTACTCATTTGTAAGGCAGGAATTCAAGATGCTGGGATATAACTTCAGACGAAGTATACTAGACACAGTTACACTAAGCAGGAAACTCTTTCCCGGTTACCGGTCTTACAGCCTTGGAAACATCTGCAGTGATCTGAACATCTCAATTAAGGACCGGCACAGGGCGGCCGGAGATGCCCTTGCCACAGTTAAACTCTTTGAACTTATACTGGCAAAAGATATTGAGATTAACGGAAACTCCTCCCCCCTTATTAAAAACACAAGGATCTCAAAGCTAAATCCCTCACTCAATCCTTCAATCCTTG
>CAIPJU010000526.1 GCA_903865465.1 uncultured Bacteroidota bacterium | reverse complement strand
GCAGCATGGTAATACCCGACTGTCAAACTACATGGAGGTGTTTTTAAATATGACGGGACTAAATTTACAAACTAAAAGAAGCTATTCGGGATTACTGACCCTGAAATATGGACAGTTTTTGCCGACCGTGAACAGGATATTCTCTGGGTTGGAACATTAAACGAAGGTTTGTTTATGATTCCGAATGAACCGGTCTCCAAATACCCTGAATCTCTTTTTAAAATCAGGCAGCAAAAAATAAACGACCTGTTTCAGGATTCTGATAATCAGCTCTGGATTGCCGGCAATCATGATTTGATTAAAATGAAGAAGGATGGTAAATACTCTGTCGCAGATAACCATGGGATCATTATGCCATTCAGAAACTACTGGCAAAAGAGCTTCAACAATGGTCCTTCCAAAGATCCATTAGTGAGTGCTGCAATTTCAATAGATGATTCCAGTCTTCCTGAATATGAAGAAAACATTGATTATGAGTTTTACAGGCTTGGGGAATCGAGTAATAAATCAATCTTGTTTTCAACACGTTACGGGATTTTCAACTTCAATATGAAGCTCAACAAATACAAATTTCTGAGTCCTTTCGGACTTTTTACTGAATTCGCAGAGAAGGGAGACTCGATTATTGCAGCGGGATGGGAGGCGACTTTTGTTACACCCAAAATTAACAGTTTCTTTAATCAGCACTACAGGACAACTGCAGATTTTACGAAGGGAATATTCAATTTTACAAATAATTCGGATCCCCGGAATGTAAACAGAATCTGGAGACAGGGCGATACATACTGGTATGCCTCCTGGTCTGAAGGTTTATGGATGACAAGGGGTATGACTATTAAACATTTCAACACTATTGATTCAACAATAAGCAAAAACATCAATGATGTTTGTTTTGACGATATGGATCACCTCATTTATGGCAGCAATTCAGGAGAGGTCTATTCAAACACTCTTAAGGGTGATGATATCAAAAAGGATTACAGCCTTGAATCCGGGAATGGAATACAGGGCAGCACGATAAAATGGCTGGTTCCTGACGGTAAAGGATTCCTCTGGGCTGGTACCAATCTTGCGATAAACTGCATTGATTTGCATTATCTCTATTCAACAGGGAAAAGCAGGGTGAGATTTTTCAATCAGGATGAAACCTTAATCAATCAGCCTCTTAACAGGGCAGTGGCTGATTCTTCCGGCAACCTGTGGATTGCTGCCAGGGATCAGATATTAAAATTTGATACCCGAAAATTCATCTCCGACAGTTCTGCGGTAAATAAGCTTATTATTTTGTCGGTTGAGATTAATCACAAGCAGGCTGACACCATCCTTAAATATAACAGTTATCATGGAAAAGAGGGAAAACCCGGCAAGTTTATCCTCAAACATTTTGAAAACGATTTGGTTTTCAGATTTGACGTCCGGAATTACCGGAATCCCGGTGAAGACAGGTTCAGGTATCTGCTCAGGGGGTACGACAAGGACTTCAGTGAATGGAGCAGTGACCGGCAGGCTATATACCAACCTGCCCCCTGGGGGATACACTCTTTTTGTGGAATCAAAGAATCTTGGAAATGGAAGCCAAACGTTTCCAATCCAGGTGAGTTTTAAACTCAGGCATCCCTGGTGGGGCTTATGGTACACTCAACTGGCAATGGCATCGGCACTTTTTGCAGTTTTATTCATTTCTGTTTTCAAAGTCATTGACCGGAAAAGAAAAAAAAATCAAGAGAAGCTGGAGATTGAGAATAAGATAAGTCAACTAGAAATGCAGGCGCTTCAATCGCAGATGAACCCCCATTTTATTTTTAATTGTGTTGCAGGGATTCAATATTATATCCTGACTAACCAGAAAGATGAGGTTTTAGGATATTTGTCGGATTTCTCGAAGGTTGTCAGGGTATTCTTTGCCAATGCTTCGTTAAGAATGGTCCCGCTCGGACAGGAGATCAGTTTTCTGAAAAGTTACCTTCGGTTGGAAAAGATGCGTTTCTCCGACAAATTTGATTATTCTATTGGATGCGTGGAAGAGGATAGCATTGAATATGTTTGTATACCTCCAATGCTTATTCAGCCTTTTATTGAGAATTCAATCAGGCATGGCTTTGCAGGAAAGTCATCGAAGGGATTTCTTTCTGTTGTTTTTGAGGAAGCAAAACCCGGCATTATCAGATGCACAATAACTGATGATGGCTGCGGAAGGGACCATTCGGCCAAACAAAATTCAAGCATGAAGATTGACGAACGACCTCACAGTGTTGAAATAACCGAATCGCGAATACGCTTATTAAACAATCATGCGAAGCCAACCAAATACACGATAGAGTATACCGATTTATCTGAGGGCGGCGTCGCAAATGGACTTAAGGTTGAATTGTATATCCCGATGGAACCTGTATTAAACCAGCCAACCATTCTGCAAAATGATTGATTGACATGTACTTGTTTCCCTGTATCATCAACAACTGCAATACCACTTTTTATGGCATTTTCAATTGCTCTCATGAATTAGTGAAAGGTTTAAAGTAGTGCCTGATTTCTTCATCAGACACTACAGAATGCAGACCATTGAGTTTATTCTGAAAAAGTGATTTCAGGTGCACTTGTTACACCAGCCCTTCCCATAGCTTCCTTTAATTCAGGTGATTGTCCGAATTTAATTCCTTGTTCCTTTTTATCCCAGTCAATGACCACGAGCACTTCATTAGGGTTTGCATGGTTACGATACACATCTACATCAGTTGAACCTGATGATTTCCGAAATGATTCAACTTCTTCAAAGACGACTTTCCATTTGTCAAAATCAGCAACTGTGTGCTTAACATACATTTTTACCATTTTGTTAATGATTTATAGGTTCCTACTCATAAGGCTTTTCGGATCCGCCCCGTTTTATGCTGTTTTCTGGTCTTCAGCTTTTATTAACTATGTTGCCTGAGTCTTGAATATTTCTGAAAAAAGGTGAATTGAAAATGCAGTAATAAATCGTGCCCT
>CAIPJU010000525.1 GCA_903865465.1 uncultured Bacteroidota bacterium | reverse complement strand
AGTATTTATTTTCTTTACCCTGCTTTCACTTCACCTATGGGAATTGAGATATGTTCCTCAAGCCTTGAAAATAGAAAATTTTATAACCTGGGCGATATGCATTTTCGCCTTTTTCATGGTGGCACAGAAAGAGGGTATGAAGTCCAGAAATGCTATTATCATATTCCTTTCGGGGATCGTACTTAATAGTGCTGCGGCCTATATTAATCTGGGACAGAGTCCGATAAAAACTATTTTGTCTTTCGAGTTTTATTACTTTATTCTGATCTATTTCCTGCTTCATTATCTTGAATTGAATCGCAAGTATCTCGAGAACGTGATAATAGTTTTTGCTATTATATATTCATTTATTTTTATCGTTCAATACGTTGTTTATCCTACAGTTATATTCAGGAGCGATAAGAATACCGCTGTCTGGAGCAAGCAGTTTGAAATCGTTGGCAGCGGATTTCTGATGCTGGCATATTTTTTGGTTCTGAACCGTTATCTACTCAAGCAGAAAATCACAAATATCGCCCTGGCGCTTTTCTTCTTCGCTGTGCTCTTCTACAGCGATTTTCGTACTCTGATTTTCAGTGCAGCTCTTGTGACAGTTTATATGCTTGTCAGGATTTTTCATAAACCGGCCGACTTAGCAAAACTTGCATTTGTAATCATTGTTTTCCTCGCTGTAAGTCAGTCAGCAGCTATTTCAAAGCTTGTTACAAATATGGTAACCCAGACTGAAAGCAATATCAAGGAGGGGAAAAGATATGTAAGGTTAATGGAGACTGACTTTTTTTATAAGAAATATCCACGGAATACATCATACTGGATCATTGGAGGGGGAAGGCCTTCGGGTCCTAATTTGTTAAAATATAACCATGAGAGTCTCTTCGGAATAAATTATAATATAGTTTGGGTCGACATCGGCTTACTAGGTTTCTATATCGTAATCGGGGGTGTTGCCACGCTGGGCCTTCTCCTATGGACGCTCAGGGGAATATTCACCAAACTGCCAAGGGATTGGCTCTATTTAGGCTGTTATTTTCTCTACCTCCTAATAGCGGCCATTACTAACGAGGAGATTTACAGAAACGGTATATTCACAGTAGAGGCTGTTGCTCTCTATCTTATTGATATTGCTGTTAGGGAAAGAGATCAGGCCGCAGTAGCAATTACTACTAAATAAAAACTCTTGTAGATTCACTTATTTTCCAGACCATTTAGATACTCTTGTACGCATGAAATTCAGGTCTTTAATATTTGTGTTGCTAATAACAGCCCTCCATTTTGAAACCATCTCAGCTGTAAAATACTTTGTCAGCAGCTCCTCCGGAAACGATTCAAGAGATGGAAGAACGGAAGCCACAGCCTGGAAAACTCTTGTTAAGGTTAATAAAAAGAGTTTCCAGCCAGGGGATTCGATCTTCTTAAAGAGAGGCGACATTTGGAGAGAGACTCTGAAAGTTCCGTCTTCCGGCACCCAACAGGCTTTTATCTTTTTTACAGCCTATGGAAGTGGCTCAAATCCTGAGATACTCGGATCAGAACCTGCTCTAAAGTGGACAAACCAGGGTGGTTCATTATGGAAGAGCGATGCCTCATTTACCGATCCCTATTCCGTTGGCCGCAACGGAGCCGAAATATTTATTCTGGAAAAAAACGGCTCTGTATCATGGGGTGTTAATAATAAAACAACCGGTGAGTGTACTTCAGATTATGACTGGACATACAGTTCAGGGAAAATATTGATTTATTCCCCAACCGATCCCTCAGAAAGGTTTGCCTCTGTCGAAGTACCGCAACGTCCTAATGCTGTAGTTCTTAATGAAAATAACTTTCTGCGTTTCGATGGAATAGACCTTTATTTTGTTGCAGAAGCAGCCCTTGCACACGGAGGGAAAATAATTATGTCACAAAAGGGACTAATAATAGAGAACTGCAAAATAGGATATATATCGGTGAAGGATTCCGAAATGGGATACGGAATAGATGCATCTTATTCCGACATGATAGTAAGAGGTTGTGAAATACATGATTGCGGCCGAAGAGCTATCTCTTTTCATATATACGGAAGGATTAACCTTTCCAACGTCCTGATCGAAAATAATTATTTCCATGACGGTTTTCATACAACCGGTCCAGATTTCAGT
>CAIPJU010000524.1 GCA_903865465.1 uncultured Bacteroidota bacterium | reverse complement strand
TACTTATTTAAAACATCCGCAAATTTCATCGAAAGCTTCGTATACCGATCCTTTTTGCCTTTACTCTGCTCAACCCTTATTTGCTTACGCCCGTAGTCAATGTCTTTTATCCTCAACCGTATTATTTCACCTAATCGCAATCCTGATGAATAAGCCAGCATTAAAATACATTTGTGCTTTATATTTGTAACACTGTTAAATAAACTTATTACTTCTTCCTGATTAAGAACTGTAGGCAAAGTCCTTTCCTTTCTTGGTCGTTCGACAAAATAAAACTTCCTCTGACCTCCAAGAACTTTCTCATAATAGAATTTAATAGCGTTTATCGATTGATTCTGATATGAGGTCGATACCTTCCGGTCCATTACAAGGTATTGTAAGAAGCTAATTATCTGCGATTCGTCTATCTTGTTCACATCAAATTTATAGTAGTAGTTTATGAATTCCTCAAACATACTTGCATATACCCTTACTGTTTTCTCACTATATCGCAACTCCTTCAACTTCAATATCATTTCAGAAGGACATGTCCTATAATTCGGTACATCAAATTGAGTTATCTTCTTAACTCCCTTTTCACCAATTGGTTCTTCTTCCATTATGACTTTCATTCCTGATTCAATGGCAAGGGAACTGAGCTCATTTATATATATTTCCGAACTGGGAATGGTCCACCATTTATTCTTCGCGTCCCAGTAATGAAATGGATACTTCCTGATTTTGTGAATCAATACTTCATTAAATCCAAAAATAAGCCTCAACCTTCCTGTCTTCGTTTTTATTATCAGCAATTCTGACTTTCCGATGGTCCTTACTGAATCCCCTGTATTTACTTCGAATAATTCATGAATTAGGACCTCAGGATTCCTGCTTCTGAAGTGGTCGGAAATCAAATCGAGATTTCCCCCGTAATTCGGAATTTCCCATAAAAACTGTCCTTTATTCCATCGGCTATACTTCAGAGTGTTTAAAAATCTGATATCCTCATCATTCTTTGGCATTTTTACCAATATTTTTTTGCCGGTTACATCTATTCTTATCCGATCAGGTTTGTTTTCGAAAACCTTAATCGGATTACTTTTGATTTCTGTACCTCCGGAAGGCATTTTTATTTCCTCAGCCGGTGGTCTGTCACTCTTTTCCGGGGGCAATTCTACCTCTGGAAAAAGTTTCTTAACATCCTGCAATACAGAAGCAGTAAAAGGAACATGCCACGACTTATGTGTGGCACTCCACTTCGCACCGGGAATCTGCTTTACCTTGTTTATAAGTGAAAGATCATACGAAAATTCAAGCTTCAAACGATCTTCCCCGCGGTGATGAATCTTGCTTGATTTTATCATAATTTATTGTTGTTATGACTCAAATATGAGGTATAGGCCTAATTACAGGTAAGGTTTTTTGTTATATGGACAGTATATTTTCTAAAGGATTCTTCATTCAGTAATCAGCATTGTCTCTCTTCAAAATACGCTTACGTCCCGTCAGTCACCTAAGCATTTTATCAGTCGATTTCACTTCACCATTTTTAGTTCCCTGGCATAATATATGACTGTCTGTCTTACGATTCAGTAAAAAGTCTTTTAAATCCCATTGGATCTGAGTTAATTCACTGAAGAATATTTGATTACACTCTCTAAAATAAAAGAAAAAGATCTTTTTGGGTATCCGGTAATATCAGGCCTGGCCTCAGTGCCATTTAAAAATTTTCAATCCGGCTGAAAAAAAGACGACGCCAGTTGCAGTTAAGATTAATATCGGAAGGGCAACCTGGGGATACCCGGCTCCCTCATTGAAAATAGCTCTTAAACCATCGGCCAGGATCGACAGGGGTAGATACCGGATTACCGGAAGACTCCAGTCGGGAAAATTCTGATAACTGAAGAAGACTCCCGAGAGAATCATCATCGGGAAGACAACAAAGTTTATCAGCCCATTGCCTACTTCAGTGTTGGAGGTATGTGATGAGGCAAAAACGGCTATTCCTGCAAATGCAACATTCCCGGCAAGGAATAAAAGCAGAAGTGCTGAAATGTCGCCCTGAATTGTCATTTTGAAAGCAAAGAGGGAGAAAAAGAAAAGGACTGAAGCCTCAATAAAGTTCATGGCAACCCTTACCAGAATGAAAGAAATCAGAAAATGTGACTTTTTCATTGGTGTCGCCACGAGTCGTCGTAAAAGTTTTTTCGATCTTTTTTCAATGATGCCGTAACTGATTCCCCACATGCACGACATCATTACACCCATGGCAATAAGACCAGGGACAAGGAAATCGATATACCTGGAACCCTTCAAAGTCATCGGTTTTATTTCGTTCTCTGATATTTGTGCAGGTACATCCCCGGAATTAATCAGCGGACTGAGCTTTAAATAAGAGAGTTCGGCATCTGAATTCATTGGATCGAAATGATATTCAACCGATTTGCCGGAGCTTATTAATAGAACATTGACAGTCCCTTTCTTAAGCAGGGCAACTGCTTCGTTCCAATCCCTGAAATAAAACAAAAAGATCGAGTTTCCCGATTTTTCGTCCTTTATGGTATATTTCCATTTCCAGTCAGATCCGGCAGTACTGGGTTTTTCACATTTTTTAAGCAGAAACAAACCGAGGGCAGAACTGTCAGATTGTGGAAATGAGTTTTCACCGGTTCTTATTATTGCTATTTTTCTTATAATATCCTTCTTTTGTGTGAAGGCCAGTCCAAGACCTAACGACATGAGGATCGGGAAGAGTATTCCCCAGAACAGGACGCCGGGCTCCCTTACTATTTCAAGAAAGAGGGCGGAAGTCAGTTGCCTGATCTGATTTATTTTAATCAATTTACTCATTTATCTTCCTCCCTGTTAGTGTAATAAAGAGGTCGTCGAGTGTTTTGCGTCTGCATTCCATATGCCTTAAAGCTATATTGTTGGCCTTCATGTATGACATAAAGGCGGGAATTTCTGTTTCGAAGTTTTTAAGTTTTATAATACCTCTTTCCCTCGATTCGCCTGCCTGAATTGTGAAACTGGAATTTTCAGATTGAATAGTTTGATTAACTGGAATATAGCTTGCAGTAAACTCAACTATCTTCTCTTCTGACTCCTCTACAAGAAGCTGTTGAAGGGTTCCTTCCTTTAAAATCACCCCGTTATCCATTATTATAATGTAGTCGCAGAGGTTTTCAGCCTCTTCCATATAGTGGGTAGTGAGGATCATGGATGTGTTTGACTCTTCTTTTAGCTTAAGGAGAATCTCCCAGATCTCACGCCGGGCATTCGGATCGAGGCCTGTTGTTGGTTCGTCGAGAAGCAGTATAGCAGGATGGTTTATTAGTGAAATTCCTATTGCCAGCCGTTGCCTTTGTCCTCCTGAGAGATTAACAACATAGGCATTTCTCTTTTCTTCGAGTCCGACAATATTGATTATTTCATTAACACGGTCAATTCCAAGGTTGAAAAATCCTGCGAAAAGGCTTAAAGTTTCTGATACCTTCAGCTTATCGATGAATCTTGTTTCCTGCAAAGAAAGGCCTATTATTCCATGAAGCTCATCTTCATTACCTTTCCATCTTTTTCCCATGATGGAGATTTCCCCCTTATCTGGTTTCTGGATTCCCTCAATCATCTCAACAAGGGTTGTCTTCCCGGCTCCGTTGGGTCCGAGAATGGCAACAAACTGCCCTCTGGGGATATTTAGATCCACCCCCCTTACAGCCTGAACAGTTTTGAATGATTTCCAGACGCCCCTTACCTCAATTACAAAGTTCGATATCATTTTCCTATAAAAGGGTTATTTTTTTAACATGGAGTTAATTAGTTCCGAACAATCTGTCGCCGGCATCCCCGAGCCCGGGCATTATATAACCAATGTCATTTAGTTTTTCGTCCATCCCTGCAAGATAGATCTGAATATCAGGGTGATCTTTCATTATCCTGCTAACCCCTTCAGGAGCTCCGATTATACAAACAAGCTTAATGCTCTTTGCACCCTGGTCCTTGACAAATTGAATTGCAGCAGATGAACTTCCACCCGTAGCCAGCATTGGGTCGAGGACCATCACAACGGCATCCGCCATATTATTGGGAAATTTTGAATAATAGGTTTTGGGTTCGAGGGTGTCATGATCGCGATACATACCGATATGGCCGACGCTTGCTGAAGGAATCAGGTTTGAAATTCCGCCAACCATACCTAAACCTGCCCTGAGAATCGGTATCAGTATGACACCCATTTCAAGTTCCTGGGTGTGGCATATTCCCATCGGAGTCTCAATAGTAACATCCTTTACTGGCAGATCCCTTGTGATCTCAAAGGCCATAAGCGCGGATATTTCTTCCAGTGTTTCGCGGAATTCTTTTGCGGGGGTCTCTTTTCTTCTAAGAATAGAGAGTTTGTGTGTCAATAGGGGGTGCTTTAACAGATGAAGCATAAGAATATCATTTTTCATGTAGAACAGGTTCAAAGATAGATGAATATCTGCAATACAGAAATTTAAAGAGAGTAGCTATCCTTATTATTTGAATAATGAAGGATCGAGTGAACGTTCATTATTTTTGAATGCAACAACGAAAGCCTGTGGAAATCCTGATAGCCTGCACGCTTTCTGGAATTTGACTGCCGGTGCAAGGGAACTGAATTCTCCAACTGTTGACCTGTATGCTCCCTGATAAAGGTATTCAAATGAGTTATAGGCAACATTATCGATAGTTAGTTTCTGGCTGCCCATTGGCTTACCGGACGTATAAATCTGAACCCTGTAAACAACATCCCCTTTCGTAGGAACAACTGATGAGATGGTGTCAGAGTTTACCCTAATGGTTTTGTTCAGATTTTCAGAAGCCTTATCTTTTTCAGATTCTGATTTCTTACCTGTAAGGTTTGTCTGGGGGGCATCTTTTTTCACTTCAGGCGCTTTTTCAGGGGCATTCTCTACCGGAACTGGCTGATTCACATGCTGAGGCAAGCCATTGTAAACTTCTGCTATAGTGAGGTTGCTGTCAGCAGAAGTTTTATTATCAACTGAGACCCTGAAGAGCATCATCTCCTTATTCTTTGTTTGCTGGCGTCGGGTAAAAAATGCAGTTTTTCCATCACCTTTGTTAATGGTAAAAGCTATATCATCATCTTCAGAGTTTACCGGGCGAGCCAGGTTTACCGGTTTGTTCCAGCTCTGGCCATTGTAGCTGCAGATATATACGTCATAGCCGCCATAACCTGTGATTCCATCAGACGAAAAATAAAGGTTATTATCCTGGTCAAGCGAGGGGAAGAACTCATCGCCGGGGGTGTTAATATGTTTCCCGGCATTTTTTGGTGCTGACCAGCCATTTCCCTCTTTTGTGACGAAATATATATCCATACCGCCAGAACCCCCGGGCATGTCGGAAGCAAATACCATGATCTGACCGTCGGTCGAAATTGAAGGATGTGAAAAAGTCGAAATCCCGGTGCAAAAATCGACCGGCTCTGGTTCTGAGATCCAGCCTGATCGGTTCATCACATCGGTATTATAATGCGCCATGAATATTTTTTCAGTATTATCGCTGCCGTAGAGCTTTGTATAATACATGGTTACATAGTCAGAGCTGAATGTAACTGCTTCACATGGATATGAAAAGGAAGCCATAGGAGAGAATAATCTGTGTTCACCTGTCGAAAGATCAACCGGTACTGCAAAATAGGCC
>CAIPJU010000523.1 GCA_903865465.1 uncultured Bacteroidota bacterium | reverse complement strand
TATCTCTGAATTTTGTAACTACTTCCCTGAAATGGCCGGGGTGATCGAGAAAAATACCTATATAAGCACAGGTTTTGAAGCCAACCTTTACGGGGTCAACCTTAAACTCTGATCCTCTGATTATTCCATCACGGATTAAGCGCTGAACCCGCTGGTGTATTGCTGCTCCGGATACGCCGCATTCCCTTGCCACTTCAAGATATGGTATCCTGGCATTCTTGGTAATGATATCAAGAATTTTCCTGTCAAGATTATCAATTTGCAAATTTTCAGACATTTTTATATAATAAATTAAGAGGTTGAAACAATAATGATTTAAAAGATTACAAATTTAAAGCAAAAACATAAAATAATAAGAAAAAAATCTATGTTTTTCTCTAACAAGGATAAATTAACTATTTTTAAGCTTTATTTCAGGATGTTTTCCTGTTTATATATCCGATTATTTCACCAATATCGGATATTCCTTTTTCCGAAAGGTAGCTTTCAATTCCTTCCACTATTTTGACCGGAGCCATGGGATCAATAAATGATGCCGTACCTACCTGAATTGCAGTGGCCCCTGCCAGAAGAAACTCAATGGCATCGGTAGCTGTCATTATTCCACCCATTCCAATAACAGGTATTCTTACTGCATTTGCAACCTGCCAGACCATTCTGAGAGCAATTGGTTTAATGGCAGGTCCGGAGAGTCCTCCTGTAAGGGTTGAGAGTGACGGCTTCATCTTACCGGCATCTATTGCCATGGCTAGGAGCGTATTTACCAGCGAAACCGAATCAGCGCCCTCTTCTTCTGCTATCAGTGCGAATTCAGTGATATTTGTGACATTGGGAGAAAGTTTCACAATCAGTTTTTTATGATAGACTTTTCGCACCTCCCTGATTACCTCCCTGGCTGTAACAGGATTAGTACCAAAGGCCATTCCCCCCATTTTAACATTTGGACAGGAGATATTAAGTTCGGCAGCAGGAATCCTGTCAAGTTTATTGATCCTTTCGGCAAGAAGAATATAATCATCAATATAGCTGCCGTTAATATTAACAATTACATTCGTATCATACTGACTAACATGAGGATATATAATCTGTTCAAAGTAATCTATACCTTTGTTCTGCAGACCGACGGCATTCAGCATACCAGAGGGTGTTTCCGCCATCCTGGGATAAGGATTGCCCTCTCTTGCTTCGAGTGTTGTTCCCTTCAGGAATATTCCACCTAACCTGGAAACATCGAAAAAATCATCAAACTCAATTCCATTGCCAAAGGTTCCGGAGGCTGTCATCACCGGATTTTTAAAAGACAAATCACCGATTGATATCCCAAGTTTTACCATTTCAAATCATTTACATTAAAGATGGGACCATCGGTACAGGAACAGAGGTTACCTCTGACAGTTTCGGCAATGCAGCAAAGACAAACACCAAAACCACAGGCCATAAGGTTTTCAAGTGATACTTCGCATAATATACTGTTTATCTTGCAATAAGATGCCACAGCCTTCATCATTGGTTCAGGTCCGCAACAGTATATCCTGTCATATTTCTTCTCACTAAGAATGCTGTGTCCGGTAACAAAACCCTTCTCACCGGCAGAGCCATCCTCTGTTGTAATGAATACATTTCCGACTTTTCTGAACTTATCCAGCTCAAAGATCCTGTCACTGTTCCTGAAGCCCAGAAGCATGTCAGGAAGAGAACCATTAGAATTCATTACTTTTCCAAGAAACAGTAAGGGGGCAATTCCTACTCCTCCTCCGATGAGCAGACACTTTTCATATTCACCTGGCAAAGTGAAATAATTGCCAAGCGGGTAAATTAAGTTAAGTGAATCTCCGCTTTTTAGTTTTGAAAGCGCAGCTGAACCTTTTCCAACTATTTGAATAAACAGTTTAAATGTATTTCGTTCATAATCAATATCATAAATTGAAATTGGCCGGCGTAGAAAAGTATCCTGACTTCCTTCTATCTTAACCTGCACGAATTGGCCGGGTTTGAAATCAGTAATTTTACTGCTCCCTGCAAGTTCAAGGATGAAAAAGTCCTGGCCAAGGTGCTTATTTTCAATAATTCTAAGGTCTTCTGTTCTTTTTCCCACTGAAAGATGGTTTAAAACAAAGATAATCCTAATGGCGGATTTCTGAAAATTTAAAGAAAGGATAATTCAAACCGATTAATAATCAGGATCTATTCAGCGGGAAAAAATTCTTTAAATGTCTTGTCAGAATAGAAATAAACTATCCTCGTAACAGGATTTTCATGGGCAGAGTCCAATTTTCCATCATTGATGTCCAGATCTTTAATATTTTCATCCTTTCGTAC
>CAIPJU010000522.1 GCA_903865465.1 uncultured Bacteroidota bacterium | reverse complement strand
CTGCATTGTTAATATTCTTAATTTCAGGAATCACTTCGCGTATCGCTTCGTTTACGGCTCCGATCTTTTCTCCGTCCATACTACCTGAAGTATCAACTACAAAAAACAACACCATTGTCCTTCTTGCGATGGGAACTGCGTTTAAAAAATCTGTGCTGGTCATATCTGAAAATTATTAATTGGTTTTAACCTATTATACCCTTTTTCCCTCCATTAAATACTATTGAAACCTCCTTGGAAATTTGGACTACTCCATTAGCTGGTATTTCTTTGTTAGTGCCATCTGGCATATAAATTACCCAGGATTCCGGAGAAAGATTTTTAAGGCCCCAAATCAAAGGATTGTTTTTGTTTTGAATCACCTCCCCTGTTATCTCTTTATAATCATCATTTCCTGTTCTGGTATGGCAAAGAGAAGTCTTCATACCCGGGAACAAAACTACTCTGTTTGTATCGGTTTTAAGTGTTAGCGGTTTACCTAATGACTTCCCACAATTAATACACTTATTATCCGCCTGATCCGGGTCAATAAATGTTTCTCCACCACAAGTGCACCTTACCGTAACATCTCTTAACCTGACAAAAAGCTTCTGCCAATGACTCTCACCGTATCGCTTCTCAGGGGTCATCATTGTTTCTGTACTGAATGAATTAAGAAAAGACTCCTTTATGAATGCAGGGAAAACATTCCATCTCCGAATAACATTTGTGTGAATTCCCTGAACCGGACGGTTAGTTTCATTTGCCGGATCATAAATAAAGACTGGTTTGACGCCATAGAAAATTCTTTCATTTCGTTCAGTCATACATGCAACTGAAACAACTGTCTTCCCTTCCAGTGGATGGTTATTATAAAAAAGCAGAAATAGGATAACAGCAAGTGAAAAACGATCTGTATCAGCGTTTGGTTTCCTTTCTCCTTTAACAACCTCAGGAGCCATATATCGACTTTTGCCAGCTATTCCAAGATGCTTACCATATGGGGCAACATTGTCATTGTCGCAAATGAGCACATCACCTGTTTGTGGATTAACGAAAAAGTTACCGTCATTCAGGTCCTGATAACTATACCCTTTATAATGAAGCTCTCTGAAACCATTACTTATGCATAGAGCAGCATTTATCATAGCTGATACTGATCCAAAACGTGCCCTGGCAATCAGGAAGTCAGAAAGTTCCACATAATTTGAGGGACGCAA
The DNA here is from genome assembly GCA_903865465.1 of uncultured Bacteroidota bacterium. Classification (GTDB taxonomy): domain Bacteria; phylum Bacteroidota; class Bacteroidia; order Bacteroidales; family VadinHA17; genus LD21. The sequence continues at coordinate 1,487 of CAIPJU010000522.1, read as the reverse complement.
TTCCATCAAGTATCCAAAGTGGCCATCTATTGTTTCGGTAAGATAGAGGGGCCAAAGGAAAGCCGAGGTGGGTGCTCCTTTCTGAATATTGTTCTCAAGGTTGTTGTAGAACTCTTTGCCTACTGGTTTTGTGTACCACTTCAAAGCATAATCTTTTCCGTTAAGATCAACCAAATACACAATGCCCTGCCCCCCTTCTCCTAATTTCTTTTTAATTTTAACACTGCCACCAACTTTTAAATTTATGATATCTTCTATTTTTAATTCTTTCATTATTAATGTTTTATTTCAATCAATTTCAACTAAATTATTTTGGCATCCCAATTCTGTCAGTCTTCTTCTTAAAATATCATTTCCATTTTGAATTACAATTTGTTTCAAACTCCGGCATTCATCAAAAGTCCAATCTCCTAGCGATGTTACAGAAGAAGGAATAAAAATGTACTTTAAGCCAGTGCATGTTTTGAACACAGATTTGCCGATAGAAGTTACTGAATTAGGAAGAACAATGCTTTTTAAACTTGTACAACCAGTAAAAGCGTAATTTCCTATTGAGCCAACCTTATCTGGTATAACAATATTTTCTAAACTACTACACATATTAAAAGTAAACTCCTCAATCATTTCGATTTTAAAAGGAATATTAATAGTTTGTAGTCGTCTGCAATCTTGGAAAGCAGCTTTCTCTATTGAGGTAATCGAATCTGGAAGAAATATCTGATTTAAGCTATAACAGCAATTGAAAGCAAATTCCCCAATAAAAGTAACTGATGGAGGAATTATTATGTTTTTTAAGGTGGTACACCCTTGAAATGAACATTTGCCAATTAAAGCAAGGGACGATGGGATATTTATTGTTATTAAATTTTTAGCATTAAGAAAAGCATTATCACAAATCACTTCTGTACCTTCAATTATAGAGTAAGAACAAATGTCGATTCCTTTTACCAATTTTCGTGTGTCAGCACTGTATTTGACTCCAAGTTCATCAACCCATAACCCGTCATTGAATTCTAATTGTGTTGAAATTTGACATGGATTATTTAGAGTAATTATCCAGTACTGAAACATCTCATTTAAAGCTTCATCCTGCAAAAATGCGGTGCATTGTATTTGCGTTCTAAAAGCTGATAATTGTAATGATAAATCTTCTGGGTTATCATGATAAAGCCTCTTTAACTTGGCAGGTATTTTATTTTGAATTGAAATACTGAGTAAATTTTTCACACGCCAATCATGATTAAATAAATCTCCAATCATTGCCGACAAACGTTGGCTATTATCCAGTAAATCAATTCCATGAATCCTAATCATGTTTTGCAAGATTACCTCTACTGAATGGTTAGCCATCTGAGAATTTAGCATTAATAGTGCATCCCCTCCACATACTGGGCAGTTCCCTAAGGCTGTCCCATTAACAGAAGACCAACGTTTCTTACATTTTGTGCATATCATTTTTATAATAGACATTTTTAGATTGGGAAATT
>CAIPJU010000521.1 GCA_903865465.1 uncultured Bacteroidota bacterium | reverse complement strand
GGGGAAGAGATTCGGAAAATAATAAGCAGTACAATTGACAACAAACTTGTCTTTGGAGTACAGTTATCTGTCAAAAGAGGCGATGAAGTATGGACAGGATCAGCAGGTAATCTGGAAGATGATAAACTATTTTTTGTAACCAGCCTCACGAAACTTTTCGACACTGCCATCATTTTAAAATGGCGATCCGAAAGGAGCATTTCTCTCGATAACAGGATCGGTCTGTATCTGCCTGATGAAATAATGCATGGCCTTCATGTTCATAAAGGGAAGATCTATTCAGATGAATTAACTATAAGGCATTTGTTAACGCAGAGATCAGGATTGCCTGATTATTTTGAAGACAGGGAAGTGAATAGCATGACCCTACAGAAAGCATTGACTTCAGGTATTGACCAGTCATGGTCGTTCGACCAGGTCATTGCCATGACAAAGACACTTAAAGCAAAATTTCCTCCTGGAACCCCAAATAAGGTTCATTATTCGGATACCAATTTCCAGCTTCTCGGCAAGATCATAGAAAACATCTCAGGGAAGAAATTTAGTGAGGTTCTGGAGGAAACGGTACTGAAACCACTGAAATTAACCCGTACCTATCTTTACTCAGACCCGGAAGATACATTACCGGTTATGATATATTCGGGGGCGGAACCCCTTAATATTCTGAATGCGATGGCATCTTTCGGACCTGACGGAGGAATCGTTTCAACGGCACCTGAGCTTATGTCATTCCTGGTTGCCTTTTTCAACGGAACATTTTTTCCCACAGAATATCTGTCCAGGTTATATGGTTGGATGAAGATTAGGCCTTCAACATTTTACGGGACCGGAATTATGAGAGTCCAGCCAGCCAGGATCAGATTTCCTTTTAGCCAGCAGCCTCAGTTCATTGGACACGCCGGCATTTCAGGCTCTTTCGCATGGTATGTTCCCGGGGAGGAACTCTACCTGACAGGAACGGTAAATCAGATTCGTAATCCGGATCTCTCATACAGAATGCTCCTTAAAATAATCAGAAGTTTCAAATGACAAAATTCAAATTCTCACAGTTCGGAACATTCTCTGTAGCAATCATACTGCCAATTTTATTTTTATGCATTTATCTGGCTTACAAAATACCTTCACAAGCTGTTGGTGAAGCCTTTCCACTAATAGCAGTTGCTATTGTCATATTTTTTTCCCTGTTGACTTTTTACAGGATAACTATCCTGGTAGATGATACCTTCGTTACTTTCTCACTCGGCATTGGCTTAATCAAAAAGAGCTATCGTTTAACTGATATTAAAAGCTGCTATCCGGTAAGGAATTTTCCCTTAACAGGTTTTGGAATAAGAAAGATTCCAAATGGCTGGCTTTATAATGTTTCGGGTCTTGATGCTGTTGAACTTTCCTTTTATAACAGGAATTCGGTTGTAATGATAGGTACAAACAAGCCATATGAAGTTGCTGAAGTAATAAACGGGCTTCTTGGCAACGATCTTCATGTCAGTCAGACTTTTGAAAAGGAAGGTAATAATAGATACCGGTATTACGCCCTTTTTCTCCTGATTATGTTAATTCCGGCTTTTCTCCTTTTTTATGGCAGCCGTGAAATGAAGACACAAATATCCGGCACAGAGCTGGTAATAAAGGGTATGTATGGCATGAAAGTAAAATATGCCGACATTGTATCGCTCGATACTTTAAAAAGCATTCCTGAAATCAGGTTAAGAACAAATGGATTTGCAGACGCCAGGAATCTAAGGGGTAATTTCCTACTTAAAGATGGCAG
>CAIPJU010000520.1 GCA_903865465.1 uncultured Bacteroidota bacterium | reverse complement strand
CCAGGTCAGCTGTATAAGGATCATATGGCACCTTTTCAAGAGGAAGAGCCTTCATACAGTAATCAAGTACCTCGATTGCCTTTTCATTTTTACCTTCAGCAGCAAGAGCCTTGGCAAGTCTTGCATAATTCAACCTTGCCTTTACAACTATGAGGGTTCTTTTATGATTATAGTCAATATCAACATGTTTATTGTTTGCACCACCCCAGGCAAATTTCTTCATCATATTGTTGTAGAGGATTTCTGTATCGATACGACCGTACTCAAGCCAGCTCTTATTCTGTGATTTTATTGGTACCAGGCGGTAAACGAGTCCTTCGAGCTGGAAATATTCTTCGAGTCCCAGTGCATCTTCATGGTAACCGGTAATATAATAGATTGGACGTTTCCAGTCGTTATGTGCCAGGATATCAAGGACAATAAGCTGGCTTTTAAGAATAGCGCTCCCCTTGAGCTTTATATCGATATAGGGAACTATCTTATCAGCATCTTCAGGCTTAACGGCTCCTGAGGCCAGAACCTTTTTAGCATCTACAGGAATCCTGATCGTCCGGGTGGGAATATTATCGAGCAACTGATCGGCAGAGACCTGAACTTTTGTTCCCTTGTTATCGCTGTTGACCCAGTCAATTATCTTCGATGCTTCAACAGCGTCTTTAGTTTTCTCGACTACATAAACCTGGTTGTTGATCCCGTCGTAATATTTTTTTGTCGGGAGGCTTATCGGAAGAGGATCGGACTCATAGTTTTTTTGTTTCATCTGGTCGATATACCAGTCGGTATTAAGAAGCATAAGGTTGCAGACCCTGACATCAGTTCTCTTTCCTTCAACTTCCTGGGCATACCATAGCGGGAAAGTATCATTGTCGCCGTTTGTGAAAAGAATTGCATTCGGGGCACATGAATTGATGTAATTAACCGCCACATCGCGCGCCAGATAACGGCCCGACCTGTCGTGGTCATCCCAGTTCTGCTGACCCATTAATGCCGGAACGGCAATGAAACAAAGCAGACCCGAAGCGATGGCTGCTGTCTTTTCCCCGGTGAATCTCAGCGCCGCCTCGAACAGCGCCAGAACTCCCAGACCTATCCAGATGGCATAAAAATAAAACGAACCCGCATAGGCATAATCCCTCTCCCTTGGCTGATTTGGATACTGATTGAGATATAAAACAATAGCAATTCCGGTCATAACAAACAAAAGCAATACCACAACCCAGTTTTTGTAATCGCGGTTGAGGTGCCAGAACATTCCGGCCAGACCTAGTATCAGCGGAAGCAGGTAATAGACATTTCGCGACGGATCAGATTTCATGTCGTGAGGCATATCATAAGTTCCTGTTCTTGGTTCATCAAGAAATTTGATACCGCTAATCCAGTTACCGTTTACCACGCCTCCTGTCCCCTGCGTATCGTTTTGTTTCCCTGCAAAGTTCCACATGAAATACCTGAAATACATATATCCGAACTGGTATTTAAGCATGAAGCGCATATTCTCTATGAAGGTCGGTTTTCGTACGACTTTACTTTTCCCGTCTTCGCCGGTGACCTGTATCGGTGTTCCCCTTACCTGGCCCCATTCCTCATATACCGGAATATGATCGGTCTGATCGCTCCACATTCTCGGAAAGAGAGTAACGAAGCGCGGGTCATAAATGCGTTCCATATCATGGCCGGTAACAATATATTTCCCGTTTTCAAGAGCATATTTGGCCTTGCCGTCCTTGTAATCAATAACCGGAGCATTATAATATGGTCCGCTGAATAATGGCCTCTGGCCATACTGTTCCCTGTTAAGGAAATAAAGAAGATTATTTGGATTGGAGGGATTGTTCTCATTTAACGGGGTACCAGCCGAAGCTCTGATAACAATGATGGCGTTTGAAGAATAGCCAATCAGAATTACTGTTATTGCAGTAAGGGCAGTATTCAGGACAGTTCTGCTCTTCCCGGCCAGATACCAGACAAGGGTTGAAATAACCAGCAGAGCTGCAATGTTAAGAATCATTGACTCAAAGATTATCCATATTCCCGTGAAGAAGAGGGCTGCGATTGCATAAATGGCATTTTTGTTCCTGTCGTCAGAACTTAAGGTCGACCGTACAGCCAAAGCCATCAATACTGCAAGAATGATCATATGAACGATCATACCGCTGTTTGCCGGCAGACCAAGAGAATTTGTGAAAAATCTGTCAATGCCAAATGAAATTGTAACAACGCCTGGCATTATCCCATACATGAGCAGGGCGAGAGCTGCAACCGAAATAACCAGGGAGATAAGAAAACCTTTCCAGGTGAACTCATACTTCTTGAAGTAATAAACCAGGAATAAGGAAGGAATTGTAAGCAGGTTCAGAAGATGTACCCCTATTGAAAGTCCCATCAAAAAAGCGATCAGTATGATCCACCTGTCTGCAAATTTCTCCTCCGAAACATCCTCCCATTTAAGGATGGCCCAATAGACTATCGCCGTGAAAAATGATGACGAAGCATAAACTTCGCCCTCCACAGCGGAAAACCAGAAAGAATCGGAAAATGCATAAGCCATTGCACCCACTGCACCCGCAGCCATAACGGCAATGATCCTCCCAAGCGAAAACTGCTCCTCATTTTTTATCAATATTTTACGTCCGAGATGGGTAATTGTCCAGAATAGAAAAAGAATGGTAAAGCCGCTTGCGAGAGCCGACATGGAATTCACCATTACAGGAACCCTTGCTGTGTTTCCACCTGCGAACATAGAGAAAAATCTGGCCATTATCATGAAGACAGGGTTTCCCGGAGGATGGCCGACTTCAAGCTTAAATCCCGATGCGATGAATTCACCGCAATCCCAAAGGCTGGCAGTAGGCTCAATGGTCATCAGATAGGTAATGGCAGCTGCCAGAAAAACAGCCCATCCGGTAATGTTATTAATCAACCTGTATTTTTTCATCTTTCCGATTACTTTTTACAGCGAATTACTGTAAATGATCAATTGGCGAAAATAGTGCTTTTTTTCAAATTACAGCAGACAGATTAATCCTCACTTATTTTACTATTTTTGGAATTTACCTTCAGATGAAATATCTATCGGCACTTTTATTCATTTTGCTCGTTGTTTCAACGGAGATTCTTCCGGGTCAGTATTATGACACGGGTCAGGACCCTGCATCACTTAAATGGCTCCAGATAAAAACCAGCCATTTTAACATCATCTATCCTGAAAAATACGGCTCCGGTGGTGAACTTTATGCACGTTCGCTCGAAGATGCCTATTCAAAACTCCTTGCTATCTTTCCGGAAAGAAAGTTCAGGATTCCTGTAATAATTCACAACTATACAATACAATCTAACGGATATGTAGCGTGGGCTCCAAAAAGAATGGAGTTATATCCTTCTCCTGAACAAAACTCAATACCTCTCTCTCCCGAAAAACAGCTTGCCATTCACGAACTGGCGCATGTATTCCAGATGAGCTCTCTCCACCAGGGATTTACAAAGATCCTGTCAGTATGCCTTGGTGAACAGATAAGCGGAATAGTTGCGGCTCTGCTTCCTGCCTGGTTCCTTGAAGGGGATGCCGTTTTTGCAGAATCAGCTCTTTCAGAATCGGGAAGAGGACGGAGTCCTGCCTTTCAGAAGCAGCTGAAGGCACTTGCTTTGGAAAAAGACGGACTCTACAAGTATGATAAGATTCTGAACGGCTCATATCGCGATTATGTTCCCGACCATTACCGCTTCGGATATCAAATGGTAACATGGGCTTTAATAAAATATAAGCCTGATATTTGGAACAATGTATTAAATTATACTGCCCAGTCTCCGGTCACCGGCAATCCTGTGAATATGAGTCTCAGAATGAGCTCCGGACTTACGAAGAAAAAGCTTTACAGGGAGACCTTCGACACTCTTACAAAAATCTGGACCAAAGAGCTTTCTACAAATGGCTCTGCTCCTTATTCTGCCGTTAATCCGGTTAAAAAAGATACATATACAAATTACTACAGTCCGGTTGCGACTGGAACCGACAGCATTGTCGCAATAAGGACTTCGCTGTCATCTCCCCCCGCAATTGTCCTTATAGTACCGTCAAAAGGGAAAGAAAAGAAGATGCTTACTGCCGGTCAGATATATCCCTTTGATTTATCATATGGCCATGGAAAGATTGTATGGGTTGAAACAGAATCCGACCCACGGTGGGAAAACAGGAGTTACTCTGTCATCAGGCTTCTTGATATCTCGAATGGAAGGGTTAAAAGGCTCACCCATAAGACCAGATACCTTTCAGTGACGATTTCGCCCGATGGGAAAACGATAGCTGCCGCTGAAAACAGTGCAGAAAATATTAACCGTCTTGTCACTATTGATGCAGCAACAGGGGCAATCACCGGGTCAGTTCCCAGCCCTGACAATGTATCAATGCAGAGGCCACGATGGGCAGCTGACGGAAAGAAGATAGTAATGATCTTTCTAAATAATGAAGGTGAAGGAATTATGACCTATTCTCCCGGAAAGAGGAAATGGGAAATACTTTCTGCGGCAGGCAGGGATGATCTCCAGTCGGCGGTTTTGAGAAATGATTCGCTCTGGTTTGTCAGTTCACATTCGGGTACCGATAACGTTTATCTTAAGACCCATGATGGAAAAGTAACAAGAATAACTCATTCGAGGTTTGGCTGCTCCGACCTTTCACAAACCGGCAATAAGCTGATATTCAGTGATTATACTTCATCGGGAAACGATATATGCCTTGTATCTGATATTGAGAGCAATGGAAGCAATAATGACAAGACATTTTCAGAATCACTGCTTATAAACAGGCTTGCTGTAAACCAGGATCAGAAAAGCGATACCTGCAAAAAATCTACTCAGCTCAGCCCTATAAAAAATGGCAGCATCTTTTCAATTTCCACAGCTGGATGCCCTTTTATGCCGATATTACCCGGATCCAATCCGATCCGGCATCAGTTCGGCCAGGTGTTACAACAATGAGTCAAAACCAGTTAAGTACCCTGGTTTCTTCCGTTGGCTACGAGTATTCAAAGGAGAAAAACAATGTCTTGCATGCATCTCTTACGTGGAAGGGCTGGTATCCGGTAATTGAATCAAGGTTCGATTATGGCGATAATCCTTCAATATACCGAACTAAATCCTCAATTGGATATCCATCACTGATACAGCGAAGTCAACGGTTCACAAACACTATTTACCTTCCTCTGACCTTTACTCCGGGGAAATTCTCACAATACATTTATATTTCAGCATCCTCCGACTACAGGAACGATTATATTTATCAGAGTGAGAAGTCGTCTTATGATTACGGACAGACAATTTTGTCAGCACGCCTCTACTTCTCCAACTACCTTGTTGCAGTGTTGCGCGATATTTATCCGAGGTTAGCCCAGGCAATAGATATAAATTACTCATTTGCCCCCTTCGATAAAACCATTTATGGAACTTCCATATCGGCAAAGAGTTCTTTTTACTTTCCGGGGATCCTCCCAAATAACAGTTTAAGGATCAGGATAGAAAAAGAAATCCAGAATCCGTCAATGTACTTCTACGGCTCAAGACTAACAACGCCCAGGGGTTATAATGATTTGATATCAAAGGATATGCAATTCATTTCGGCGGATTACACGATGCCTGTTGCCTACCCCGATTTCAACATTTCGCAGCTTTTATATCTGAAGAGGATCCGTGCAGGCTTGTTTTATGACGAAGCCTTCGGACCGGGGAATAAGTTTTATAAGTACTCAACAAACGGGCTTGTGCCATATTCGGGCAGTAGCAGCAATATAACATTCACTTCGTTTGGAGCAGATCTGCTTGCAGATTTTCATCTGCTTAGGATACCCTATATGATTTCCGGGGGAGTCGAGGCAGCCTGGTATAACTTAAACCAAAGACCCTCGGTTCAGATGATTTTCAATATCGATCTCTACGGTATGACAATAGGTAAACGCCGGATGTATTAGCCTATCTAATGCTTCTTGCGGTATTTTTAATAAGCTCCCAAGCCTTTGTAACATGGCCAATCGTCACATTTGTCTGGGCTGTGACCATCCTGAGGCTATACTTACCATTCAGAACAGTGTGGCTCAGATATATCTTTCCTGAATCATTTAGAAGATGATTCAGCTTTTCATTAATTGAGTTAATTTCCTCTTCACTGCAACCTGTTGGGATATACCTGAAACAGACAACACTTACAACAACAGGGGCAAGTATTTCAAAATCATTCTCAAGCGATATCCAGTTTGCCAGTTGTGAGGCGATTGAAATATGGTTTCTGACAATAGTCTGTAATCCTTCGGTTCCGTATGACCTGATAACACTCCATAGTTTCAGCGCTCTGAACCGGCGTCCGAGAGGAACTCCCCAGTCTCTGTAATCATTCACTTTCCCTCTTGTCCTTGTCTTAAGATATTCGGGAAGTATCTCGAAAGTCTTTATCAGCGATCCTGCATCTCTTACAAAGTATGCGGTACAGTCGAAGTTTGTGAACATCCACTTATGAGGATTGAAGACAAAACTATCAATATATTCCCTACCAACAAGCATCCATTGAAATTCGGGAAGAATAAGAGCCGTTCCTGCCATGGCGGCATCGACATGAAGCCAAAGTCCATGTGCCTTGCATATTTCGCCAATGGCCCTTACAGGATCAATGGCAGTAGTGCCAGTGGTACCAATAGTAGCCACGACACAGCATGGGATATAACCTTTTTCAAGGTCAAGCGTCACAGCTTCCTTTAACTTAACGGGATCGAATGAAAAATCATCCCTGACAGGAACTTTAACAAGATTCTTTTTCCCGATTCCGCATATCTTAACGGCCTTTTCAACCGAAGAATGGGTTTGCTCAGAGCAATAAACCCTGAGGATAGGAGTAGTTTTTGTTCCTTCACTATTGGTTATGAATCCGCTTGCTTTCTCGCGTGCTGAGATGATGGCAGCTAGTGTGGCAGTGGATGCGGAATCCTGAATTACCCCCTCAAACTGTCCGGGCAACTTAATCATGTCGCGCAGCCATATCATCATCTTCTCCTCGAGTTCTGCTGCTGCCGGCGAAGTTTCCCAAATCATGCACTGGCTGCCAAGGGTAGCAATAAGCATTTCGGCCAGTACTGATGGAGGACTGGTATTTGCCGGGAAATAGGCATAAAAATCAGGATGCTGCCAATGGGTAATCCCCGGCATGATGATATCCCTGAAATCCTTCAGAAGCAGATCAAAAGATTCTGACTGCAAGGGAGGAGAGTCGGGTATCTGATTAAAAATTTCACCCGGTGCAACTTGTGATTTCACAGGATACTCCTCTACAGTATCCATGTAGCCTGCCATCCAGTCAACAAGCACATGGGCATGTTTCCGAAATTCATCTGCTGTCATCGAAGGAATTTTATTTTACTGAATCGGCAAGAAGGATTATTTTGTTAGCCTTAACTTCAATAACTCCTCCGCTGATCTCGTAAATTTTTTCAACACCTTCGAGGCTAACCATGATAACCGGTCCGCTTTCGAGAGTAGAAATTATCGGAGCGTGGTCTTTAAGAACCTGAAAAGAGCCCTTTTTTCCAGGGACTCTTACAGATTTAACTTCGCCGTCAAAAATCTTTATATCGGGTGTGATGATCTCTATTTTCATTCAGGCAACTATTTTGACTGGGCAAGGATCTTTTCGCCCTTTTCAATTGCATCTTCAATGGTACCTACGAGCATGAAGGCTGATTCGGGATACTTGTCCACTGCACCATCCATGATCATATTAAACCCTTTAATAGTATCTTCAATGGTTACAAGTGCACCTTTGATACCTGTAAACTGTTCAGCAACGTGGAAAGGCTGAGAAAGAAATCTCTGAACCCTTCTTGCCCTGTGAACTACAAGTTTGTCCTCTTCCGACAACTCGTCCATTCCAAGAATGGCGATAATATCCTGAAGCTCGTTATATCTCTGGAGCAGCTCTTTCACCCTCTGGGCGCAGTTATAATGCGCTTCGCCGACGATATCTGCTGTAAGAATCCTTGATGTTGAATCGAGCGGGTCTACTGCGGGATAGATACCAAGCTCCGAGATTTTCCTGCTCAATACGGTAGTGGCATCGAGGTGGGCAAATGTTGTTGCAGGTGCGGGGTCGGTAAGGTCATCAGCCGGCACATAAACTGCCTGTACTGAAGTTATTGATCCGTTCTTGGTGGAGGTGATTCTCTCCTGCATGACACCCATTTCTGTAGCAAGTGTTGGCTGATATCCAACTGCTGATGGCATCCTTCCAAGAAGAGCAGATACTTCTGAACCTGCCTGGGTAAACCTGAAGACGTTATCCATAAAGAAAAGGATATCCCTTCCTCCGGTTTTTCCATCGCCATCCCTGAAATGCTCAGCTACTGAAAGTCCTGAAAGAGCAACCCTGGCTCTTGCTCCCGGAGGTTCGTTCATCTGACCGAACACCAGGGCGAGTTTGGATTCCTTCAAAGCTTCTTTATCAACAGATTCAAGATCCCATCCGCCTTTCTCCATCTTCTCGAGGAATTCCTTACCATAGGATATTACACCAGCCTCAAGCATCTCGCGCAGAAGGTCATTCCCTTCCCTGGTTCTTTCACCAACACCGGCGAATACTGACAAACCCGAATATGCTTTTGCGATGTTATTTATAAGCTCAAGGATTACAACGGTTTTTCCAACTCCGGCACCACCGAAAAGACCAATCTTACCACCTTTTGAATACGGCTCAATCAGGTCAATGACTTTAATACCCGTGAAGAGAACCTCTTTTTCGGTAGAGAGTTCATCATATCTCGGAGGCTTCCTGTGGATAGGATAACCACCTTTTTTATCGAGATAACCGATGCCGTCGATAGCTTCCCCGGTCACATTCATCAACCTGCCTTTAATCTGCTCGCCAATAGGCATGGTAATCGGCAAACCTGTTGCAACAACATCCATCCCCCTGCGCAAACCGTCGGTCGAATCCATTGCTACCGTTCTGACAGTCCTTTCACCGATGTGCTGCTGACATTCCACGACGAGTACCGAACCGTCATTTCTCTTTATTTCAAGGGCATCATAGATATCAGGCATTTCAAAACCCTGTTTCTCAAACGTAACATCAACCACGGGACCTATGATCTGGCTGATTTTTCCGATGTTCTGTGACATATATCCGCTTTATTTATTTTATGTTATTAAGATACTTTATTTCTGTTTATGCTGAGAATAAAATTAAATATTTTACTTGTCTCTTCCTATAAGAGAATGAGTTACACATTCAAGAAAATTCTTACGTTCTTTTACTACCCTTGTCATCTCAAGCATTTTAAAGGCAGTGATTATATATTCATTGGCAAGCTTTTCCGTAATACTCTTTATTTTGAGCTGATCATAGAGCGAAATGACACTTTTTACCTTCTCTTCCGGAATAAAATCCTTCTTCGCCATTATATCCTGAAGTTGTTTGAACTGGTCGGGAGTTGCCATCTCAAGGGCTTTAATAAGCAGGAAGGTCTTTTTGTTTGCTATGATATCTCCTCCGGGTGCTTTGCCAAAGACTTTTACATCGCCGTAGGTATCAAGCAGGTCATCCTGTATCTGGAAAGCCATTCCGAGATTTCTTCCGAATTCATACATCAGTTCGGAATCCTTTTCATCAGCTCCTCCTATTATCGCACCTATTTTTGTTGAGGTTGCGAGCAGAACTGCCGTCTTGAGTTCAATCATCCGCAGGTACTCCTCTTCGGAAACTACCCGGGATTTTTCGAAATCTATATCAAGCTGCTGACCGATGCAAACCTCAATAGCGGACTTATTAAAGATTCTGAAAACCTTTTGAAGGCACCAGGCCGGTGTTTGCAGGAAGCAATCATTTGCTATGAAAGCCATTACGTCGCCTGACAACAGAGCCTGATTAAGGTTCCATTTGTTGTGTACTGTCGGGAAATTCCTTCGCAGAGGTGCCTGATCCATTATGTCATCGTGCACCAGGGTGTAGTTGTGAAATACTTCCAGCCCCAGAGCAGGAATTACAGCATCATCGATTTTATCATTGAACAGATTGCAGGACATCAATGCAAGGACAGGTCTGAGACGTTTGCCACCTATAGAAAGAACATACTTTACAGGATCGACAAGCTTCTCAGCTTCCGAATTGAACGAAAGATTAAATATCGCCTTATCAACTAATTCCTTAAGATCTGTCTGAGTATACATTATTTTGCTTTGCGTCCGGGTTAATCAAACATTTTAACCTTTAAGAGCCTCTGCTCCACTGACTACCTCAAGGATCTGGTTCGTAATAGTAGACTGCCTTGCCTTGTTATACTGAAGAGTAAGTTCCCTGATCATGGTAGTGGCATTGTCAGTAGCCTTATGCATAGCGGTCATCCTTGCACCATGCTCTGCAACAAACGAATCGAGAATAGCCTGGTAGAAGTGGATCTTTAAAGATTTTGGAATAAGTTCTGTAACAATCTCTTCTTTCCCGGGTTCGTAGATATAGTCAACCGGGGTTGCCTTCACCGTCTGATCAGTTTCAGCAGAAACAGGAAGGAACATCTCATTCGTAAGGTTCTGAACAGCTGCATTCTTGAACTGATTATACACCAGCTCTATCCTGTCATATTCCTTTGAAGTGAACATGTTCATAATATTCTCTGCAGCAAGGGAGACATTGTCATATGTCAGATTATTAAGCAATTCATTTCGTTCGGGAAGCATACTCATATTCAGTTTCCTGAAATAATCGTATCCTTTTTTCCCGATAGGCAGAATCTTAAGGTTACCCTTTTTATACTGCTCGTAATACTTATCTGTAATGACTCTTCGCGCCTCCTTGATAACATTCGAGTTAAACGCGCCGCAAAGCCCCCTGTTTGAGGTAATAACTACCACCAGTATCTTCTCAGGGGCTGATTGCCTTGCATAGATGTTCTCCACATTCGAATCTGAAAGGCTCTGAGAAAGGCCGACAAGAATTTCGTGCAGTTTTTTTGCATAAGGTCTTAACCTCACGATCTTGTCCTGTGCCTTGCGCAGTTTAGCAGCAGAGACCATCTTCATGGCCGAAGTTATCTGCCTTGTCGACTTGACGGAGGTAATCCTTATTCTTATAGCTTTTAAATTCGCCATCTGGAACTTTTTTTTCAGCTTTCCCTTACTGAGGTTTGTATTTCATAACAATCTCAGAGGCAACTTTTTCAAGAACAGCCGTAATATCATTGTTAAGGATTCCATCGCGAAGGGAATCGAGAACATCCCTGTGCTTAAGCTCAAGAAATTCAATGAAGTCCCTTTCAAAGCTTTTGATCTTATTGACAGGAACATCCCTGAGCAGTCCTTGTGTTCCGCAGTAGATAATAGCAACCTGCTTCTCAACCGGAACCGGTGCATACTGACCCTGTTTAAGGATCTCAACGTTCCTTGCACCTTTATTAAGTACTGCCATGGTAGAGGCATCGAGATCTGAACCAAATTTTGAAAAGGCTTCGAGCTCACGGTACTGGGCCTGGTCGACCTTAAGAGTACCTGCTATCTTCTTCATGGCTTTGATCTGTGCATTACCACCAACCCTCGATACCGAGAT
>CAIPJU010000519.1 GCA_903865465.1 uncultured Bacteroidota bacterium | reverse complement strand
CTTGCAAATGAAGCATCCCAAAGAGTGTCAAAATGGGAAACTGCCATATATGCAAAGGGATTTAAGCTCATTGTCAGCGACTTAATGCCATTTGGGAGAGTGTCAGGTATTGATATCCGGAATGAGTCTGGTTTTCCAATAATAGGCGTTATTGTCGGATCTCCGACAAGATTATATGTTTCCCAATAATATTTCTTATTCGCTGATGAGCTTGTGCTAACCGACATATTTCCTGCAAAGTTGATCTGCCCCATCGTATAATACCATTCTGATGCCGGTTCTCCATGGGAATGAAAAAGGTGGTCATAAGCCCCGAGAGTACCCTCAAGATAGGAGGGAGAGACAATAGGAATGCGTGCTCCGATAGACCAGTAGTAATCCTCATCCCAAAAGGAATCGTTCGAACAGCCAATAAAACCAATGGCTCCTTTATTATCGGCAAGGACAAGCCTGTTTGAGAGTGATGCAGCATTGCCGAACTGTGCCGTTCTGCACGCATTGCTGATTACAAAAGGATACATGTTTCTATTAGTTAGTCTTGCTACATCACTGAATTTCAGGTAATAATTGGTTCCTGTCGCTGTAAAAAGCCATCCGTCAGAGCTGCCATGGCCTGAGTAATTAATAAAAGAGACTCCATTGTTTATCACCTTTTTTACGGAGTCCATTGAACTGACTTCAGCCGAAGCAGGATAGGAGATATGAAATTCATCAATGTTGTTCTCCTTTGTAAGGTAATTTGTAACTGCGTAATGTACCTGGCCGTTCATGTACTTTATGAAGTTTGTATCATTACCGGCTGTTGCCATTGCCCTTCTGTAAAAATTGTTCGTATCGGCAAATTCGAACTTTTCGTACTGAATTATTTTCTTTACCACCGAACTTAGCTCAAAGGTATCGGCAACAGGCAGCCTTCCAATATACATCTCGGGTATAAAGTCCCCATTGCCATTAAATTCACCATAGTACATATCAGTTGAATTACCCGATGATCCGGAGGGCGTCCAGGTTGGTATCCTGTTTATATCTCCTACAATCAGAAGATATTCAGGAGGAGGATCGGATGTTGTTGCCGATTTGTAAATCTTTGTGAGAGTATCTTTTAATTCGGTTGTGCTGTTTCCGGCAAGCCCGGTTCCCCTGTAGAGAACACTCACTTTAAATCCTTTCTGGGTTTTCCACTTTAACAGCGGGGCGAGTTGTTTTTTGAAAATGGTATCAGTAAGAATTACCATTTTCAATGCTTGTTCGGAATAGCCGGGTACCACCTCCGCAGGGTTATAGTTGAGTAATCCCTTATCGGGAAGCAAATCTGAAAGGGATGACTGATTAATCAATGACCGGGTACCTGACTTGGTGAGAGCTGAAAACGTTATTTCAATCTTCATCGATATTATCAAATCAATCTGATTTTTCAGCGGATTGTATCTGACCGGATATATATTAAGTGTGCCAAGTTCATTATTTCCCGATCTTCCAAGGTATTCAATGGAAACTGTGTCAGACGGGATAATTCCCTGTGATGAATAGACAGCCTTATCAAAAATAAATTTTTGTTTTTGCTGATCGCCGTTCTTTACCTGACTAGCCTGTGCAGGAAAGAGGATAGCTTTTATTTTCTCCTTTCCGGGATCAATGACAGTTGTGGCTATTTCAGAGATTTTAACCCTATAACCTGCCCCGGGAGGAATAGTAATAAGTTTGCTGAAAACCGGTCTTTGAGGTTTTCCTTCATCATAGGTTGGGGTATGGCCAGGTATCAAAAGCCGGTAGTACTCAGAATTTTCATCTCCTGCAGATACTATTTTTAGCTCATGAACCCGGTAATTTAACGTTATAGAGTTAATGCCGGCGAGAACAGTGTTTTCAGACAAATCACCGCTAACAGGATACTTATAACTTTTTAATGTCTGCCCTCCTGATGAAACTGTGATAAGCAGAAATACTGCAACCGTAAAGACATGTCCATCTTTACCCAAACCCATCAGTATTAAATAATTATAAAATCAACCTATAAATCCACAGGAAAGATATTTAAATTTCAGATAATCCGGTTATCAGTTGCGGCTTTTTCTTTGTATTCTCTTCATAATTGTTATAAGGCTATTATGAAAATCAGCCTCTTTCCAAATGCCGCAACAAATCATTTTTTCGTATTTTGGTAGGGTAAATGAATTAATAATGAGAGGAGTTTTTCCCGCTTTATGATGTTTAATTCCTTTCCGCTGTAAAAACAAGTGAAATTCAATTTGAATAACACGAATCAGTCACTAACAAGTTTACTGTTTATTTTCTGGAATAGTCAAATCCAATTATCTAAACAGATTCCCTGAGACGATATTAATAAAGAAACTTATGGCATTCGGAACAGTTTGATTCTTTCCAGGCAGTTCCCACATCAACTGGATGATTGAATTCAAGACTTTCCTTAATACTCGAATACTTCATACTTCCGGGTGTTCCTTGTCCCAATATTGTATGGCACATGTCGCAATCGCGTTTTATTACCCTTCCGTTATCCGATTTAAAAGCATCATTATGACACCTGAAGCAGCCATCTGATTCCAAATGTCCGATATGAACCGGATACTTATCATATGTAACTCTCATTGCAGGGAAGGAATTCATTGAAAAAGCCTTCTTGACAGATTCGATTGATTTGCCTATCAGATCTTTATGTGCGGCATAATACCCGCTTTGATTTGTCTTATAGTAAGATGTAATCCCCTCGTCAATTTTCATGAAAGCTGTATCACGATCAGAATAGGATTCTTTCAGAACATCCATAGCAACTTTTTTGAAAAAAGGAATTTCCTGTGAAATTTCACCAGCAACCATGGCCTTATTGAAGTAAACGGATGGCGAAGCATAGTTATGTGAAGGACGGTTATGGCAATCAATGCAATCCAT
>CAIPJU010000518.1 GCA_903865465.1 uncultured Bacteroidota bacterium | reverse complement strand
TGAAAACTTTATGGCTGTTTTGGATATAAATCCAAATACTAGAGGGATGGCTCTTGTCATGCCAAAAAAACATTTTGATTCGGACGCTTTTTTAATGCCAGATGAAGATTATAAAGAATTAATGTTGGCTACAAAAAAGGTTTCTGAAATATTACGAAAAGGACTAAAAGTAAATAGAGTGGCAATGGTTATGGAGGGGATGGGGGTAAATCATGTCCATATAAAACTTTATCCTTTATATGGTATAGAAAAAGAATTTGTGGAAACATGGGCAAAGGAAAAGATATTTTTTGAAAATTACCAAGGATATATTTCTACTCAACTAGGACCACAAGCAAACCCAGATGGATTGCAAAAACTAGTGGAGGAAATAAAAAAGTGTGCCTAGAATGGCAAGCTTGATTTTTTTTAAAATAATGGTAGAATAAGGGCTGTTTTAACTTACCTATAAATGGATTCACAAATTGATGCAATCAAAAATAAGCTCAATGTTTTAGACATTGTTGGCTCATATGTTAAGCTTTCAAAAACTGGAGTTAACTACAGGGGAATTTGTCCGTTTCATTCGGAAAAAGGGCCATCATTCTTTGTAAGTCCTGGTAGGCAAATGTGGAAATGTTTTGGATGCGGAAAGGGCGGAGATATTTTTGAATTTATAAAAGAAATTGAAGGCGTAGAATTTGGTGATGCTTTGAGAATTTTAGCAACAAAAGCTGGAATCGAAATAAAAAGAGAAAATCCACAAATAATAAGTGAAAGAAAGAGATTATATGAAATTTGTGACTTGGCATGCACTTTTTTTGAAAAGCAATTGCAAGTTGGCTCGGTTGAAAAACCAGACAAAAGCCCTGAAGGGCATTTTGACGGGCCCGCAACAATGCCCGCAAGGCGGGCTTTGGGCGGGGATGCTAAAGAATATTTATTAAAAAGAGGTATTACAGAAGAGAGTATCAAAAAATGGAGGTTAGGATATTCTCCAGATACATGGCAAGGGCTTTCAGATTTTTTAGTGGGCAGAGGATATAACAGGGATGAAATTGTAAGAGCTGGTTTGGCCGTGCAGTCTGATAAGGGAAATAATCCATATGACAGATTTCGTGGAAGAATTATTTTTCCAATTTTTGATTTAAATTCCCAGGTTATCGGGTTTACCGCTAGAATTTTTAAAGATGCTGATAAAAAGGAAACTGCAAAATATATAAATACGCCTCAGACAATGCTTTATGATAAAAGCAATGTGCTATATGGAATAAATTTCGCTAAGCTAGCCATAAGGAAGAATAATCAATGCGTGCTAACTGAAGGCAATACAGACGCCATAATGTGCCACCAGGCGGGTTATGAGGACACTGTGGCTGTATCTGGTACTGCGCTAACACAACAGCACTTAACTATATTAAAAAGATATACAGATAACTTACTTTTAGCATTTGATATGGATTTAGCCGGAGATAGTGCTACGAAAAGAGGCATTCATTTAGCAGAATCACAAGGATTTAATATTAAGATTATAGATACATATTCAGGAGCCAAGGACCCAGCAGAAATTATTCAAGAAAATCCGGAAAATTGGA
>CAIPJU010000517.1 GCA_903865465.1 uncultured Bacteroidota bacterium | reverse complement strand
ACTTTATGAATTGTCTGAAAGGTTAGAAATCAGGAACCGGGAATCTTAGTATTCGTCAACAAGAAAACTAAATATTTAAATAGTTTAGGACCCTAATGGGAAAAACATAAAAAACGGTATTGACTCTAAAAAAACAGATTGGAAAAAGAGGTTGAAAGAGATCTCATCCTAAAAACAGGAGAGTTAGTCATGAAGAATTCGAAGGACGTCGATTTTTTTACAGAATAATATATTGTTCTATTAGATTTATGTATGATTCTTTTTATTTATGGCTTTCATTCTGGCCTTATCTTATGCCATTTGATATGTTTGGCAAAATAATTCAAACAGAGATTTCCGAAGGAGCGTTTAACAGGAATATGAAGCAATCCATTTAACATTGACTTTTCAGGCAAATTGGAATGAAATAACAGGGCTTAGAGACATGGAGATTTCAGACTATTTTTTGAATCACATATTCATAAATTATGAAAAAAGTTATTAAGTATGGTTTAATAGCACCTTGCCTGCTAATCGCATTGATGCTTTTTCCCCAGGCAAAAAATTTGATTCCTGTTGTTACTGGAAATGCACGGGTTGATGAACTCATCAGCAAGATGACTCTGGAAGAAAAAGTCTCTATGATTCACGGCCAGCCGGAACCTGATGTGACTAATCAGGGTCAGGCAGGTTACATTCCCGGTATTCCCCGCCTCGGAATTCCTTCAGTACGTTTTACTGATGGGCCACACGGGGTAGTTGTGAAATCACCATCAACCGGTATGGTGGGGACTATTGGTCTTGCCGCAACATGGAGCAGGACCGATGCTAAAGAGCACGGAGAAGCAATAGGACGTGATGCCCGATTGTTGGGTCAGGATGTTGTGCTTGAACCTTTTGTTAATTTATGGCGCGATCTTTCCTATTCAAGAGGGTCTAACACTTATGGAGAAGATCCTTATCTCTCCGGCCAGATAGGAGTGGGGATGGTCTCAGGCATACAGAGTCAGAATGTAATGGCACAGGTTAAACATTATATTGCAAATGATGCCGGAGATAATGTTTATGTTGACGACCAGACTCTTCATGAACTATATCTTGCTCCATTCACTGCAGCCGCTGATGCCGGCGCCGCATCGATGATGTGCGCATACAATAAAGTTAATGGAATCTATATTTGTGGCAATTGCGATGCCAATAACCACATTCTGAGAGACGAAATGAACTATAAGGGTTTTATGACATCCGATTGGGGCGCAACACATGCAACAGATTTTATTAATTGTGGTGAAGATCTGGAAATGCCGGGATCTTCCGAAGGTGGACCGGCAGGAATGATGAGCTCATTTTATAACCTTACTATTCCTACTAAACCTGCAAGAACTGGTGGTCCTGGTGCAGCCCCAGGAGGAATGCCAGGTGGTCCCGGTGCAGCACCCGGAGGTGCTCCTGGTGGCGATGATGCTGTTGTTTTTGGGCCACCAATGTCTGGCGGCGCTCCTGAAGAGAAAGTTGAGGGTGCACCCGGGGTCGACATAGCTGCAATGATGGCATCAATGTTTAATAATCCTGAAGCCCTTGGCATGAAAAAGGCTATTGAACAGGATATTGTGAAGATAGAGACCATTGACAAGGCAGTTGGAAGGATCCTGGAAATGATGGACAAATTCGGGTGGCTGGATAAAGCACCAAGCCATTTAGTTAACCCGTTAAATTATCAGGCTAATGTTCCTACTCTGCGCAAAACTGCAATTGACGCAGCTGTACTCTTGAAGAATGAAGGAGGTGCTTTGCCTCTTAAGCAAACAGATCTTTCCTCTCTGGCCCTGATTGGTCCCGGAGCCGGACAAACGATTGCTACAGAAGGTGGCGGGGAAATGTCAGTTGGTCTTGCGGGTAAGGAAACAGGCACCTTTCAGTTGATGCAGCAATTTGCTCCAAATGCCAGGATTACATATGCAGTAGCTAACGACATGACTGGAAAAACTATTCCAACATCGCAACTTTCATATGAGGGAAAACCAGGTCTGCTTCGTAAAAATGAATTGAATAAGACTACCCAGATTGATAACGAACTAAGTTTTACAAATTCTCATAATACTGCTCTTCCATCCGGAGGCAAGTATACATGGACAGGCACACTCACTATACCCGCTGAGGGAAGATACCAGATAAACCTGCAGGTACTCGGAACCTCAGGAACGTTAAGGATTGACGGAAAAAGGATCAATGGGGTTGCCATTTGGGGAGGAAACTCATCAATTAAGGCAGGATCAGGAGATGTCCTTCCATCGAGAGACGGACTTTGCAACGTCCGCACCGAATTGAAGCTTACTGCCGGGCCACATGATATTAAAATAACGACAACCGCCGACGCATCAGGTGATCCGGTTCAGGTTCAGCTGGCATGGGTGACACCGGAAGAAAAGAAAGCCAACTATGACGCAGCTATTACTGCTGCAAAAAACTCAAAGACAGCGGTTGTTTTCATCTGGACCCGCGGAAAACCTTTCTTTAATGGCTTGCCTGGTGATCAGGAAAAGATGCTGAATGATATTATCGCTGTTAATCCTAATACGATTGTTGTAATCAATTCGCAGCATCCTTTTACAATGCCATGGCTTGGAAAAGCGAAAGCTGTTCTCGAGATGTGGTTCCCGGGTGACGAAGGTGGATGGGCAACAGCGAATCTGCTCCTTGGCAAAGCCAGTCCTGCTGGCAGACTCCCAATTTCCTGGCCTAAAAATCTTAACGATAATATTGGTAACGATCCAAACCATCCGGAACGTTCAGCTAAAGGTGTTGACGGGAAAACTACTTTTACCGAAGGGCTGAACATCGGATATCGTTATTACGAATCTGAGAAAAAAGAAGTTCTTTTCCCATTTGGATACGGACTTACTTACAGCAACTTCGAATACTCGGATATAAAGACTTTAAAGACCGCGGATGCCGGACTTGATGTCAGCTTCACTCTTAAGAATAAAGATAAATTCGATAACGACGAAGTGCCACAGGTATACATTGATGCACCAAAACAGGCTCCGGATGGCATTCAGTTTGCTGTTAAGGCTCTTATAGGTTTTGACCGTGTATCGCTAAAGGCAGGTGAAACCCGCTCAGTAACTATTCATGTTCCGGCGCGATCATTTGAGTACTGGTCTGCAACAGAGAAAGTGTGGAAACGGGCTACTGGTATGCGAACCGTTCATATTGGAGTTTCTTCGAAAGATTTTAGATTGCAGAAGGATATTTATATCTGAAGCTAAGTATTAATCTACAGTATCAGAAATGATTTTATCTCCATCATTTAAATTTTAAGAATTGGGTGGAGATGGATGATATTAAAAACAAAAGCCAGGTATTTCATGCCTGGCTTTTTTGTTTTCGTTTGCGGTGCGGACGGGACTCGAACCCGCGACCCACGGCGTGACAGGCCGTTATTCTAACCAACTGAACTACCGCACCATTTTTTATTGCGTTGCAAAAGTAAGATAATTTTTAATTTCACAAAATAAATCTTACAAATTAATTTAATACCGCTGACTCAACTTCAACCATGCAGGATGCTGACCTTCCCATTGCATCTGTCTATTCACTGCCTTTTACTCAGAATCTCACACTTTTAACATTTCATCTTGGTGGGGTTTTAAATTGT
>CAIPJU010000516.1 GCA_903865465.1 uncultured Bacteroidota bacterium | reverse complement strand
GGTATCACGAACTATCTTATCATAATACTTGATACTTCCATTACCTGTATCAACGATATCGGATGTATCAACAACACCATCCTCAAGTGCTGCCATCAGTGAAGGGAGTTTAAAGGTAGAACCTGGTTCCGTGCTTTCACCAACAGCATAATTATATGTCTCACGGTAATTCCCCTTTTCATCTCGTTCGAGATTGGCAATTGCCTTAATATCGCCGGTTTTGACTTCCATCAGTACAGCACATCCGTGGTCAGCATCGTTTTTCCTGAGCTGGTTCACCAGTGCTGTGGTAGCAACATCCTGCAATTCGATATCGATTGTTGTCACGATATCATTTCCATCTCTCGACTGGACACTGTTGGCATCATCGACAGTTATCCAGTCACCTCCTGTAAGTCTTTGTTTTACTGCAACACCATTTTTCCCTGCAAGGTCGGCATCGAAAGACCCTTCGAGCCCTACCCTGTTTCCGTCACCCTCATTCAGATAGCCAATAGTTCTTGAAGCCAGATCCTTATTGGGCATTACTCTCTTACTTTCAACCTGTGAAAGAATTCCTCCCCTGAACTGTCCTTCCCTGAATATAGGAAGTTCCTTTATCTTCTTGAAAGTCTCATATTTGACTTTCTTACCGATAAGAAAATAGCGGTCACCTTTTTTTCGGGCCTCTGTTATTACTGATTTCCATCCTGCTGCGGACCTTTCACCCAGGAGATTAGATAAGCCTGCCGATAAGCCTCCGATGCCACTCGACCAGGTCTCTCCGCTCATACCTGAACTCCGGGTATCCATATAAACGGTATAATAAGGGATTGAACTTGCCAGAAGCCGGCCGTCACAAGTAAGAATATCACCCCGGTTGGCAGCTACCTCAGCAGTCTTGAATACGTATTTTTCGGCCATGGCTGCGTACTTGCCATGCTGAATGTACTGAAGAATAAGTATGCGTACGACGAGCGCAATAGCAAGCAATGCCAATGCAAAATATACAAAGCCGCTCCTCCATACTATTTCATCCCGTACTGCCATTAAAACTACTTTTTATTTACCAGAAGCTTGTATGGAGGTGTCTTAAGTTCCTCCAGGTCCATGCCTCTTTCCTTTATCTGCTTTATCACTTCCGACTGCCTGCTTGCATCCATGAGGGCGGCAGATGTTGCTATCGACTCGGCCCTGAGATCCTTTACCTCGCTCATGATTCTGGCAGTCTCCCTTGTTATTTTCTCAGCGTGAAACCTGTTTCCGATATAAAATACAGTCAGAATTGTCACAAAAGAGATATATCCAAGGTTTTTAAGTATAATTTCTTCAGTTATTATGTTTCCGCTAAGGATTTCCCTGATGAAACTTAACTGCTTGTCCTGATTGGCTTTATTCGCTTTTTTTTCAGCCATTTCTATATTTTTTCAGCTATTCTCAGTCTTGCACTTCTCGCCCTGTTATTCTGTTCTATCTCAGCCTCATCAGGGGTTGTTCCCTTTCTGTTGATTAACCTGAATGGAGTTTCGGGATTTCCGAAGAAGTCCTTCTTCTCCTCACCTTCAAAATTTCCCGCCTTCATAAAATTCTTCACCAGCCTGTCCTCGAGTGAATGATAAGTTATCACAACCAGCCGGCCTCCCGGTTTCAGAACATTTAATGCCTGAACCAGCATCTCCCTCAGACTCTCCATTTCGTGGTTGACCTCTATTCTCAAAGCCTGAAAAACCTTTGCAAAGAACTTATGTTCCTGTCGGAACGGAGCAAGCCTGCCAATAACATCAATAATATCATCAACATTCCTGAGAGGCTTAATCTTACGCGCCGCAACTATTTCCCTTGCTATTCTTCTTGAATTGGTCAGCTCGCCATAATTGTAAAACATATTGGCTAAAGCCTCTTCATCGAAAGAATTCAACAAGGTTTCAGCAGTAGTAATTCCGTTTTGGTTCATCCTCATATCGAGCCGGGTGTTCTGACGAAATGTGAACCCTCTTTCCGGCTCATCGAACTGGTGGAATGATACACCAAGGTCGGCTAAAAGCCCGTCTATTGCGCTTATCCCATTAAACCTGAGATTATTTTCAAGGAACCTGAAGTTCTGATCGAGGAAGATAAACCTGTCATCATCAGGGATATTCACCTCCGCATCCTCGTCCTGATCAAATGCTATGAGCTTCCCGCTTGAAAGCCTTTTAAGTATCTCTGCCGAATGGCCGCCACCCCCGAAGGTAACGTCAACATAAACCCCCTCGGGAATGATATTCAATCCTTCAATGCTCTCCTTGAGAAGTGCGGGAATATGATAGACCATTATTCAGAATCATTTAATCCGGTGCCAAGTAGTTTTTCCGCCAGGTTGGCAAATTCATTAGCCGGAAGATCAATTTTTTCGTATCCGTCAGCTGCCCATATTTCAATCCTGCCATCCTGACCTGCAAGAACAACATCTCTGTCGGCCCCAATGAGCTCCAGCATTCGTTTGGGAATCAACAGGCGGTTATTGTTATCCAGCGCAAGCTCTGCCGTTCCCTTGAAGAAATTCCTGAGAAACATGTTATGCTCACGGTTGTAGGGGTTCAGCCTCTTTCTTATCTTTTCGATCTGCCTGTTCCAGTCTTCCCCGGAATAAAGCACCAGACAGTTTTCGAAAATATCCCTGCGTACCACAAAATGATCATCTGCATCAGCAGGCATCTGCTTTTTAAACGCTGCCGGAAGGATAATCCTCCCTTTTACGTCCACTTTGCATGTATAATCACCTATAAATGTGGCCACTCTGTTTTCTTCTTACAATTGGCTAAAATAAACATTTATTATCCACTTTCAACCACTTTACTCCACTTTTTTACAATTGTTGAAAACTTTTTCGACATCCTGACCTTAAATCAGCTCTTATTTCAGATCCAAAAACTCATGAAAGGTCCAATTTTAAAGTCATCCCTTTGCAGAACGACTCTGATTTTGCTATTTTTTAATAAATTTGAATGATAAAAAAGAAATGTCTCCGATTGTTGGGGCAAATGTTTTCTGGATTGGTACTACCCAAGGTACTATAACCGATTCTAAAGGTGAATAT
>CAIPJU010000515.1 GCA_903865465.1 uncultured Bacteroidota bacterium | reverse complement strand
TCGTCAACTCCGGATGAAATTGTTAGTGCTGATTTTTTAATTTCTCTTCAAGATATTTATAAAATTGGATCTGGTGAGCTAACTAATCTTCCTTTTCTGAGGCACATTGGTGCACTTGGGAAGGAGATAATTATCTCTACTGGTATGGGAAACATGATTGAAATTGAAGAAGCAGTTGAGACATTAGTTAAGTCAGGTACGCCAAAAGAAAACATTACTGTCCTTCACGCGACAACAGAATATCCGTGCCCTATTGAAGAAGTTAATCTTAGTGCAATGACCGCGATACGAGATAAATTTGGAATCAAGGTCGGTTACTCTGATCATACACAAGGTATTGAGGTTCCTATCGCAGCAGCAGCAATGGGGGCGTGTGTTATTGAGAAGCACTTTACTCTTGATAGAGGTTTGGAAGGTCCTGATCACAAAGCAAGCTTAGAACCAGGTGAGCTCGCTGCAATGGTTAGAGCTATCCGTAACATAGAGCTAGCTTTAGGAAATGGAATTAAAACTCCAAGTAAAAGTGAATTAAAAAATATGAAGGTGGCTCGTAAAAGTATAGTGGCTGCGCGTAGCATAAAAGAAGGTGAAGTTTTCAATTTGGAAAATATTACTGTTAAACGTCCAGGTGGTGGTATAAGTCCTATGCGCTGGGATGAAGTATTGGGACAAGTTGCAGTTAGAGAATATCAATGTGATGAGTTGATATGAGAAAAATTTGTTTTGTTACGGGCACGCGTGCGGAATATGGACTTCTGTATTGGTTGATGAAAGAAATTCAGTCTGATGATAATTTGGAATTGCAAATTATTGTGACGGGAATGCATCTTTCGCCAGAGTTTGGCCTTACCTACAAAGAGATAGAAAAAGAATTTTCAATTAATAAAAAAATTGAAATGCTCATGTCCTCAGATACCTCTGTAGGAATTTCTAAATCTATGGGATTAGCTCAAATTTCCTTTGCAGAAGCCTACGAAGAACTAAAGCCGGACATTATTGTTCTATTAGGTGATAGATACGAAATTTTTAGTGCAGCTAGTGCCGCAATGATTGCACGAATTCCAATCGGACATATTCACGGGGGCGAAACGACTGAGGGCGCTTTCGATGAAGCTATACGGCATTCAATTACCAAAATGAGTCACCTCCATTTTGTAGCTACGGAAAAATATCGTTGCAGGGTAGTACAACTTGGTGAAAATCCTGAAACCGTATTTAACTTTGGTGCACCTGGTCTCGACAATGTTTATAACCTGAATTTATTGTCCCGTAATGAGTTCGAAAATAGTATTGGTTTCAGGCTTGACAAGAGGAATCTCTTGGTCACTTTTCATCCTGCCACCCTTGAAAAAAGTACAGCTCATGAGCAGTTTCAGCAATTGCTTGATGCTTTGGATGACCTCAAAGACACTCACATTATATTTACCAAAGCTAATGCGGATACTGATGGCAGAGTTATCAACTCAATGATTGATAGCTATATTAGTATCAATTCAGATAAGGCTATCGCTTTTAATTCTTTAGGGCAGTTACGATATTTGTCTGCTCTTCAATATGTTGATGCGGTTGTCGGAAATAGTTCGAGTGGGCTTACCGAAGCTCCATCGTTCAAAATTGCTACTATTAACATTGGTGACCGTCAAAAAGGCCGAATTAAAGCAGATAGTGTGATCGACTGTTTGCCAGAAAAAAAATGCGTATTACGAGCAATTGATCAAGTTTATGACTCAGCCTTTCAAACAAACTTAGCTAGTGTTGACAACCCTTATGGGAAAGGTGGCGCATCAAAGCTGATTGCTGAGAAGTTGAGAATACATTCTTTATTAGATATTTTAAAGAAAAAATTTAATGATATGCCGAATTTATCAGTGCTATGAAAAATTACGAAAAAATTATTATCGCTCCGTCAGCAACTATTCGACAGGCTTTTGAAGTTATTGATACCGGCGCAATGAAAATTGCACTCGTAATTGATGCAGATAGACAACTATTGGGTACTATAACCGATGGTGATATTAGAAGAGCAATTCTGACTGGGGTGGGGCTTGAAACTTCTATTGAGGGTATTTACTGCTGCACACCAACTACATGTGGAGTTAATGACTCGAAGGAAAAAATTCTTCAGTTAGCTGTGTCACATAAGATTTTTCAAATTCCTGTCGTAGATGCAGATGGTCGGATTGTTGGTATTGCTGAGGTGGATGAACTTCTAAAAGCCTCGCAACGTAAGAACAAGGTTGTACTGATGGTCGGTGGGTTGGGAACACGACTTAGCCCACTTACAGACACGACCCCGAAACCTATGTTGCATGTTGGGAATAAGCCTATACTTGAAACAATAATTGATAATTTTTCGAAGTATGGTTACACCGATATTATTCTATGTGTTGGCTACAAGTCACATGTTATCGAAGAATACTTTGGAGATGGTACATCCTTCGGTGTGAATATCCAGTATGTTCATGAAAATAAACGAATGGGGACTGCAGGGGCGGTAGCACTGGTTCGAGAAAAATTGGTAGAACCTTTCTTTGTTATGAACGGAGATTTGTTAACAAATATCAATTTTGAGCACATGCATGATTACCACGTTTCAAATCATGCAATAGCAACGATGGCCGTACGTGAATATGAGTTTCAAGTACCCTATGGTGTTGTAAGTGTTCACAATGGAAAAATTGCTGCTATAGAAGAGAAACCAACCCATAAATTTTTTGTTAGTGCTGGTATCTACATGCTTTCTCCACAAACTTTGGAGCATATTCCTGAGAATGAGTTTTTTGATATGCCGACTTTATTTGAAAAAATTATATCAAGTCAACATAACGCAGTTTCCTTTCCAATTAGGGAATATTGGTTGGATATCGGTAGAATGAGTGATTATGAAAGAGCAAACAACGAATATAGTTTGGTATTTGAATAATGTATAAAGGGAAAACATTTTTAGCTATTATTCCTGCTCGAGGAGGAAGC
>CAIPJU010000514.1 GCA_903865465.1 uncultured Bacteroidota bacterium | reverse complement strand
TGTTCAAGGGAAGAATTTAAAGGCTATGATCCTTATGACGGTCTTAACAGTCCATTCTTCAGATCCTTGCCTTTTATCAGCAAAAACAGGTTTATCCGACTTGCCTGGATTCAGGGATTCAAGAAATTACCCTTTAATCTCCGTCCTCTCTTCGGCATAAAAAAAGAGTATAATCCTAAAGCCCTCGGGCTTTTTCTTTCAGGATATGTTGCCTTATACAAGCTTGATAAACGACCGGAATATCTTGAGAGGATTTCCTTTTTCTCTGATAAGATTCTTGAGTCAGCATCAACCGGTTACAGCGGAATGTGCTGGGGCTATAATTTCGACTGGGAATCGAGGGCATTTTTTCTTCCCCGGTTTACACCGACCATTGTTGTCTCTTCCTTTGTTGCTAATGCTCTTCTTGATGCTTATGAAATTATGCCGGAAGAAAAGTTCCTGAATGCTGCAAGAAGCACCTGCGATTTTATGCTGAAAGACCTTAACAGGACCTTTGATGAAAAAGGGAACTTTATCTTATCATATTCGAAATTCGACAACAGTGCTGTTTACAACGCCTCACTTCTGGGAAGCAGGTTGCTATCAAGGGTCGCATCAATAACAGGTGAGAAGATTCTGACCGATGAGGCACGAAAATCAGTCGAATGTATCTGCTCATGTCAGAATGCAGACGGTTCATGGCCGTACGGGAAACTACCTTTTCATCAGTGGGTCGACAACTTTCATACGGGTTTTAACCTTGAGTGTATTGCCGATTATATGAAATACTCCGGCGATAATACTTTTCAGGAGAATATCGACAGAGGTCTGGAGTATTATATAAATACTTTTTTTACAACTGAAGGAGTTGCAAAATATTATAACAATTCCACCTATCCTGTCGATATACATGCACCGGCCCAATTAGTGGTTACACTTACCACTCTCGGCAAACTGGACCAGTATCGTGAGCTAACCGACCGGGTTCTTGGATGGACGATAGAAAATATGCAATCGGCAAAAGGATATTTTTATTACCAGGTCTGGAAGAATTATACCATAAAGATTCCCTATATGCGATGGTCGCAATCGTGGATCTTTTATGCCATGTGTAAGTACCTGCTCTTTGCAAAGGATGATGGCAATCATAAATGATTTTATGTTTGTCCCCTGAATTTTTATTTTTATCTTGTAATTGGATATTCTGAATGTAACAAAAACTTTACCTGATTAAAGAACATGAAGATCTGGATTGATTTTATTAATACGCCGCAGGTGACATTTTTCGTACCGTTCATTAACGATTTCAAAAAGATGAACCATGAAATACTACTCACCTGCCGCGATTCGGGCAATACAGTTGCCCTTCTTAAACAATATGACCTTCCTTTTGAAGTCATAGGCGAGAAGGCCGGGAAAGGAATTATGCAGAAACTGCTGCTATTTCCCAGAAGAATGGTGAAGCTTTATAGTTTCATACGAAAAAATAAGCCTGATATTGCCGCAAGCCAAAGCAGCTTTTACCAGCCAGTGGTTGCGCGTTGTTTGGGTATACCCAGCCTCTATACAAATGATAATGAACATGCCAAGGGAAACTTCTTCGGCTTTATGTTTGCGAAGAAAGTAATTCTTCCAATAGCACTTCAGGGCGAAAGCTTTACCAAAAGCTGGCCGCTGAAAAAGAAACTTATGTTTTACCCGAGCGTCAAGGAAGCTATTTACCTCTCGCAGAGGTCCGACCTTGTGGCTCTTACTTCAGGGACCAAATCAAAGATCTATTTCAGGCCCGAACCATGGTCGGCACAATATTATAAGGGACCACTGAATTTTTTCGACGAAACCCTTCTAAAATTGTCAGAAGAGCATGAAGTAGTTATTCTTCCTCGCGATAAGAATCAGATTGAACACTACAATCAGGAGAAGTTCAAGTCACTGAAAGTTGCTGAGAAACCATTATCGCTCGACAAAATTGTTTCAGACTGCCTTCTTTTTATTGGAGCAGGCGGATCAATGACAAGGGAGATGGCTGTTCTCGAAATACCTGTAATCTCCATTTACCAGGCCGAACTTCTTGCAGTTGACAGGTACCTTATCGATAAAGGTCTTATGGTAATAAACAGTCAGATAACTTATGATGGAGTAAAATCTTTCCTTGGGTCATTTGCCGGTTCAGGAAGTGAATGGCTTACACTTAAGGAGGGAGAAGAATCATATTCATTAATTAAAAAACTTATATATAACCTGCGAAATGAACAAAATTAAAGGATCAATAATCGGCCTTGGCAAAATGGGGCTTTCGCACGCTTCAATAGTCGGAGCTCATCCATCAGTGGAATTTGTCGCGGTCTGCGACACCTCTTCCATGATTCTGGACGCCTTCAAGAAATATACTAAGGTTAATACATACAGCGATTACAAAAAAATGATTGATAATGAAAAACCCGATTTCACAATCATTGCAACTCCGACACGCTTCCATTATCCAATGGTAAAATATGCACTTGACAATAATGTAAATGTCTTTTGCGAAAAACCATTCTGTCTTGTATCAACAGAGGGGGAAGAGCTTGTGGATATAGCAACCCGGAAGTCGCTCGTCAATCAGGTTGGATATCATAACCATTTTATCGGCACTTTCAGGGAGCTTAAGCGTCTGCTTGACGAAAATGTAATTGGAGAACTTGTCCATTTTTCAGGTGAAGCCTATGGCCCCGTAGTAACGATGGAAAAAGGAAGCACCTGGCGTTCAAAACCTGAAGAGGGAGGAGGCTGTCTCTTTGATTATGCTTCGCATGTTATTAACCTTATTCAGGAGATAATAGGAAGACCAAAAACGGTTAACGGGGCTCTTCTAAAGAGTATTTATTCAAAAGGGGTTGAGGATGCTGTCTATTCGCTTCTCACTCTTGAAAACGGAGTAAGCGGAACCCTCCTTGTAAACTGGAGCGACGAAACCTACCGTAAGATGTCGACTTCAATTTCTCTCCAGGGTAAGAAAGGCAAGATTATCTGCGATGCCACTGAGATCAAGATTTATCTCAAAGAAGAGAATAAGAAGGAAAAACTTGAAAAAGGCTGGACAATAAAATATATAACCGAATTTGCTCTTCCTGTCAACTTCGAACTGAGAGGCGAAGAGTACTCTGCCCAGATCGATTACTTTGTGGAAAACGTTATCAACCGGCAATTCGGCAGGACTAATACCTTTAGCCAGGGACTCTATACAGATAAGGTAATTGAGATGATCATTGACAAAGCAAAACATAACTAATATGGACAAGATACTATTCGGCGATAATCAGTTTTTTGCAGTGAATCATGCCTCCGATGAGAAATCAAGGGCACAGGCAATAAGGTTTAAAGATGATTCTGCAATCATAAGCGTACTCGATCAGGCCATTGACCTCGGAATCAACACTTTTATGTGTACCACCCACGACAGGATAGGCAATATATGCGATCATATGCGCTCAAATCCTGCCAGGTATGAGAATTTCATGATTTACCCTTGCATGCCCTATGCACATAAATATGCAAATGCAGTTACCGAACTTGGAATTATGGGGACGATAAAGCAGTACGTTCCCGGTAACCTTTTCGGCACTTTTGCCAAAGGAGGAATGGCATTTCTGAAAAATGATTTTACCAAACTGATGGAGATACTTATCGATGCTGAGATGAAGATGTTCAAGGGTGTAAAAACCCCTGTTATCTTTATTCAGAATGTATTGGTCGACCTTATACTCGGACTTGGAATGATGGAAGTGTTCGGCGAATACGATGCTTATATAAGAAAGAAATACGATGCCGAACCGGGATATATTACAATGAATATGCCCATGCTTCTTGATACCCTTGAAGGACTTGGAATCAAAAATCCTGTGATATGTTCTTCGATAAATAAGATTGGTTTCAGGATGGCTGGAGGTAAAGAGATCTATGAGAAATATCTTCAGGAAAGGGAATTCAGGCCAATAGCTATGCAGGTTCTCGCTGCAGGCGCTCTGAGGCCCAAGGAAGCTATTGAATATATCGGCAGATTTCCTAAAATTGAATCTGTATTATTCGGGGCTTCATCAAAGGCTCATATCCGGGAGACACAGGAACTTATTAAACAATATCTTCCTTAGATCAATTAATCCTGGAGTTTCTTTAGAAAGTCGTTAAAGATGTCTTTACAACTCAATCCTTCTTCATCTGCAATTATAAATAAAGGGAGATGGCTTCGGCTGTTCCTGCTTCTGATTGTAATTGCCATTGCACTTTATTTGTTTTCGGATTATAAAGGCCCGGGAACGATTGCTCTGAAAAATGACAAAGTCTTTGGATTCAATTGCCTGAGAACAAATGATCTTGTTGTCCAGGAATATGACAGGGAAGGCAATCTTTGGGCCTCGAGGGGTATGAAAATATACATGCTTGAGAATGGTAAAAAAGAATTTACCCGGATTGCCCATGTCCCTACTGGTTTGACACTGCTGTGGCTGCGCGATTTTACCCTGGTTAGAAAGATTCTTCTGCGTCCCGAATGTATTGAAATGGTGGTATGCAACAGTGGAGATATTTCTGCATTGTCGGCAGGAAAGATGTGGTTTCTGAAAAAGGGAGAAAAAAAGTTCTCGGCCACACTTCACCTTGCCCATTATGGATTTGGTGATCAGGGCGTAAGAAATGATGGCATATTAAGTACTGGCGATAATACCGTATACTACGGAGAGTATTTCCAGAATTCAGGCAGGCAGGAGGTAAATATTCTCCGGTCAGGAGGGATAAAACAGAAGTGGAAAAGTGCCTTTGAATTTAAACCCGGCGAGATAAGACATATTCATGCTATCCAGCGCGATCCATATACCGGAAAATTGTGGGTATGCACTGGAGACGCTGATGAAGAATCCTTTATAGCCTGGTCAGATGATGAGTTCAGGACCATTCATAAAATAGGAGAGGGAAGTCAGCTTTGGCGCGTCTGTCAGCTTGTTTTTACCGAAGATGCCATTTTCTTTGGAACGGATAATGGTGAAAAGGAGATATCCGGAATCTACAGGTGGGATAAAACCAGCTTCGATCTAAAGAAATTAGAGTCGGTACCGGGAGCTGTTTTTTTTGCAACCAGGCTAAAAAGCGGTACAATTGCTATGAGTACCAACCGCGAAAATATGGCCAATGAAACCGACGACAAAGTAAGATTGTACCTCACCCCGGCAAAGGGCAGCACAAAAGTTTTTGAGTGCGGTTCATGGCATCATAAGAAAAAAGGGTTTTGGTTTAAATACGCAATGCTGAGGTTTCAGAGGAACCAGGATTCTCAATGCCTGGCTATTAGTTGTTTGAATCAGAAGGAATTACCTGACAGCGAGTTGTTAATAATACCAGAGGAATCATTGATAGAAGCTCTGGGCAAAAATTGAGACTGCTGCCTATGGTACTTTCAGCAAATCAATTTATTATATTTGCATCCTGATAAAACATGACGGATCTCAACTGAAAGAGTTACAGGAAGGC
>CAIPJU010000513.1 GCA_903865465.1 uncultured Bacteroidota bacterium | reverse complement strand
TATTAATTCAGATCTATAAATCCAACTCATTAACCGGTGCTCGCCAATTTCAGTTAAAACGCGATTTGCTTCTTTATTTTCATTCTAAATTACCAATTATGGTAATTGAATGTTTTTTATAAAAGTATTGTTATTAAATTAACAGCACTTTGTTTTGAATTTGAATTTTTGAAAAAAATTATTTAATTACTTAAAAATCAGAAAGAAATGTATCAGGTAGGAACTTTAGTCAAGGAATTGTCCGATAAACACGGTCGAGAGAGAGAGAGCCTTATGCCGATACTTCAGGATATTGTGCAGAGACACAACTACCTGACCGACGAGGCCATGGTCGAAGTAGCCAGGGAACTGGATATCTCAGCTGCCGAAGTTTACGGTACTGCTTCTTTTTACACTTTTCTCGATACCCAGTTAAGAGGCAGGTATGTCATAAGAGTTTGTAAGACAATTACATGCTCAATGAAGGGGAAGAGTGATATAATACAAACGCTCGAAGATATACTGAAAATAAAAGTTGGTGAAACTACTCCCGACAGACAGTTCAGTCTGGTGGAGACCAACTGCATCGGCTGGTGTCACAAAGCTCCGGCTATACTTATAAATGAAATGCCGTACACAGAGCTTACACCAGAGAAGTTGACGGAGATTATTAAAGATTATATGCAAAAATAAATACCCTTTAAGATATGGAAAATAAAGGATTATTAAATAAGGTTGACCTTATTTTTGAAAAAATCGATAACAGAGAGGTTCTTGATAAAGTATATAAAATGACAGGTGCTGATATCATTCAGGATATGCTTGATTCGGGTCTTAAAGGAAGGGGAGGCGCAGGTTTTCCGACAGGTCTGAAATGGAAATATACCGCTGCAGAGAAAAACCCCGAGAAATATGTAATCTGCAATGCTGATGAAGGAGAACCAGGTACATTCAAAGACCGTGAAATTCTCGACAGGGTATCCTATAAGGTGCATGGTGGAATGCTGATAGCAGGAAAAGCTATTGGTGCAAAGAAAGGGATAGTTTACCTCAGGGGTGAATACAGGTACCTTTTGCCAAAACTGATGATTGAACTTAATGCTTTCCATAAGTTGATCAAAGAGATTGGCTTTGACTTCGAAGTGGAGTACAGAATGGGAAGCGGAGCTTATATATGCGGTGAAGAGAGTGCCCTTTTTGAATCGATTGAAGGGAAAAGGGGGGAACCAAGGAATAAACCACCGTATCCTACCGTATCCGGCGTTTTCAGCAAACCTACTTCAATCAACAATGTTGAAACACTCGTTACTTCGATGATGATTATTAAACATGGGGCAAAGGAATTCGCTTCGTACGGAACAAAAGACTCCCGCGGGTCGAAAGTGTTTTCAGTGTCAGGCGATACCCCTACACCCGGGATTTTTGAACTGGAGCTTGGGATGAGCGTGCAGCAGTTTGTCAATGAATTCGGAGATGGCGATACCAAGGCTGTCCAGGTGGGAGGAGCTTCTGGTTTCTGCGTGCCGAGGAAGAAATTTGCTGAAACTATAATAGGTTTTGAAGGTGTGCCAACCGGAGGGTCTATGAAGCTTTTTAACAGTTCCCGATCAATGTATAATGTCCTTCATAACTATCTTGACTTCTTTGCTGAAGAATCATGTGGGCAGTGCACTCCCTGCAGGGTAGGCTGCCAGCAGCTTTTAAAAGGGGTTGAAAAGGTGAAAAAAGGGGAAGTCAAGTCGACTTACCTTAATGAACTTACTAAACTTGCTGATACAATGAAGATTGCTGCAAAATGCGGATTGGGACAGTCGGTAGGAAACGCATTTAAATCTATAGTTGGCAATTTCAGGGAAGAAATCATATATTAATAAACCATCAAAAAAGAGATAATCATGATTAATCTTTCAATAAATAACCAGAATATATCTGTACCCGACGGGACAACTGTTCTTGCTGCTGCAAAGCAGCTTAAAATAAATATACCGACCTTATGCAACCACGATGACCTTTGTGTGGCAGGTAACTGCCGGGTTTGTGTTGTCGAACAGAAAGGTGCAAGGACTCTTATTGCCTCATGTGCAACCCCTGTTTCTGAAGGAATGGAGATAATGACAAATACTCTTAAGGTCCGAAATGCAAGAAAACACGTTGTGGAACTACTTCTTTCAGAGCATAGATCGGATTGTACCAAATGCTATAAGAATCAGAATTGCGAACTTCAGTCACTAGCCAACGAATTTGCTTTCGGCGATCATATTTTCCTCAGCATTGTTGAAGACCATCTTTACAATGTCGACAGGTCATCACCCTCATTTACAAAGGATGACAGTAAATGCATAAGATGCCAGCGCTGTGTGAGAACCTGTTCCGAACTTCAGCAGATTTCGGCAATATCAGTTGCTAATAAGGGGTCACATCAGAAAGTTTCCTCTTTTCATGACCGTCCTATGAGCCATGTTGTTTGTACAAATTGCGGTCAGTGTGTAAACCGTTGCCCGACGGGTGCCCTGGTTGAAAAGACATATATCGATCAGGTTTGGGATGCTATTTATGACCCTGAAAAACATGTTGTTGTACAGACGGCTCCAGCAGTAAGGGTAGCCCTTGGTGAAGATCTCGGATATGATCCGGGTGAGAGGGTCACCGGCAAAATGGTCAATGCGCTTCGCCAACTTGGATTTAATTCAGTTCTCGATACCGACTTTTCTGCCGACCTGACTATCATGGAAGAAGGTACAGAACTTCTTACCAGATTAAAGAGAGCACTCGTTGACGGCGACACCAAAGTATCGCTGCCGATGTTCACCTCCTGTTCCCCGGGCTGGATAAAATTTATTGAGCATAAATACCCAGAGTTCCTTCCAAACCTCTCAACCTGTAAATCACCTCAGCAGATGTTTGGTGCTCTGGCAAAAACATTCTACGCAAAGAAAAGGAACCTCGATCCTTCCAAAGTCGTATCTGTATCAATAATGCCCTGCACTGCCAAGAAATTTGAAGCCGAAAGACCTGAAATGCGCTCGAGCGGTTATAAAGACATCGATTATGTACTCACGACCCGTGAACTTGCGGTTATGATCAAGCAGGCAGGTATTGATTTCAGAAACCTTGAGGATGCACAATATGATTCTATTATGGGCAACTCAACCGGAGCTGCAGTTATCTTCGGCGCAACCGGTGGTGTGATGGAAGCTGCATTGCGTACTGCTTATGAGATAGTTACAGGGCGTGAGGTTCCTTTTGGTAACCTGAATATTATGCCTGTCAGAGGTATGGATGGGGTTAAAGAGGCTACCATTAAGATTGAAGGTTGCGTTGAAGACTGGAAATTCCTTGAAGGTGCTGAACTAAAGGTTGCGATAGCTCATGGACTGGTAAATGCCAACAAGGTGATGAAGATGACACGCGAAGGCAAAGCTCCTTATCATTTTGTTGAGATAATGGCTTGTCCGGGCGGATGTATCGGTGGTGGAGGCCAGCCTATTCCAACAAATATGGAAATCAGACAGAACCGAATGAAAGCAATTTACTCGGAAGATTTACATATGGCATTGCGCAAATCACATGAAAATCCCGATGTAGTTGCTATCTACAAGGAGTTTCTTGAGAAGCCCAACAGCCATAAGTCGCACCAGCTTCTTCATACCCATTATGTAGAACGCGATAATTTTTGAAATAACCTGATCTGTCAATTTATGCCAATGAAAAAGCCGGCTGCGATTTGCCGGCTTTTTTTTGTGCGCCCGGCATGGGCGATGACTTTAGGGTGAAAGTCCCAAACGTACCTTGACAGTAGGAAGCGTTAGCCAAGGGCAAGGGTGTCCATCGCGAGGTGGAATCTGAAGGAAGCCGCAGGCAAAGCGCTGGCTTGACGAACAGGAACCACATAGGCGGACACGCTGGGCGAGAAGGCATGTAGATTCAAAACCCAAATTCTATCCGGAAAGCGTGGACGTACATGTCGCGAGCAT
>CAIPJU010000512.1 GCA_903865465.1 uncultured Bacteroidota bacterium | reverse complement strand
ATCACACCTGGTTGCAACTTTGCCAGAAAACTTATAATCTAAAAAAAAAGTTACCACCATCTGTTAAGTGTGAGTGTGAGTGCGGGAACGAGGAACTTCGGGTAATTGAGTGAAACCAGGCTAAAATTGTTAAGATCCGGGAGGGCTTTATTTCATCAGATGCGCGAAGGAGACAGTTTAATTATAGATATCTGATTTGGAGGAGACTTTAACTAAATAGACTATTTTTAAACAAAAAACAGATGTCAATAAGCAATGAGAATTTATGCGACAAGATAAATACCAGCAACAAAAGGTCAAGACGTGAGTTCCTGAATAAGACCATTGGAGGAATAGCTTTGCTGGGTGCATCCGGCTGACGCACAAAGACCTTATTGTAGTTTTAATGGTTTGAATATATTATTCTGGGATATTTATTATGATTTTACTGGCACATGGAAACTGGAGTAATTACTTTCATTTAGAAGAGAATAGATACAAATTTG
Organism: uncultured Bacteroidota bacterium; assembly: GCA_903865465.1. GTDB lineage: Bacteria > Bacteroidota > Bacteroidia > Bacteroidales > VadinHA17 > LD21. Next base: position 1,402 of record CAIPJU010000512.1, on the reverse strand, counting down.
CTCTTCCAAAGGCGGCCAGTTTGACTATTGTTTTGATATTTGTCCCGAATAGTTTTATTAGTTAATTCTGATCTTTTTTTAAGGTTTTTTAGCTGATGTTATCAATTATTCTTACACAAATACAAATATTCGTTGTTTATAATTATATTTGTTCATAATAAAACGCTGACAGACACAGTGTTAATAAATTAACAGCGGGAATTATGTAAAACAACTTTCCTGTTGTTTTCTAAATATTTTAACGATGCCAAGCATAATTCCAGGTTATGAATACGACATCTTCATCAGCTACCGTCAGAAAGATAACAAAGGCGATAGGTGGGTGAGTGAGTTTGTTGATTCACTGAAGACGGAACTTGAATCGACATTTAAAGAGGAGATTAATGTTTATTTTGATATTAATCCATATGATGGACTTTTAGAGATATATGATGTAAATGCCTCGCTGAAAGAGAAACTCAGATGTCTGGTGTTTATTCCGATTATTTCTCAAACTTACTGTGATCCAAAATCATTTGCCTGGCAACAAGAGTTTTGTGCATTTAACAAATTAGCAAAAGAAGATCAGTTTGGAAGAGATATCAGACTGGCAGGAGGAAATGTAGCCAGCAGAATCTTGCCAGTAAAGATCCATGACCTCGATTCTGAAGATAAAGTCCTTCTTGAAAATGAATTTGGCGGGGTTTTAAGATCCATTGATTTCATTTATAGGGCTTCAGGAGTAAACCGTCCATTGAAACCAAAAGATGAACGTGCAGAAAACCTAAATCACACCTATTATTTCGACCAGATCAACAAGGTGGCAAACGCAATAAAAGAAATCATTACTGCTATTAAGAAGCCTGAACAACTTGATAAAGGAATTTTTAGCAGGATTGCTAAGCCAAAGCCTGAAAATTCAAAAAAGCTGAACCCAAAAATCATTATGGGACCTATTTTAATTCTGGTAATTATTGCCCTTGTATATATTTTTATTCCTAAACTATCTAAAAACTTAGATTCAATTGAGAAAACTATCGCTGTTCTTCCATTCCGAAATCTGAGTAATGACACAAGCCAGATATTTTTCTGCGATGGATTTATGGATGATATTTTAAACAATCTTCAAAAGATAAAAAGTTTTACAGTCAGGCCCAGAACCTCATCATATCAATATAAGGAAACAAAAAAATCAACAGCGACTATTGGGAAAGAGCTTAATGTAAATTATTTAATTGGAGGGAGTGTGGGTCGTGAAGGGAATAGTTTAAAAATACAGGTTTGCCTGACTGATGCAAAAGCCGATAAGCAGCTATGGTCAAATGATTATATAAGGGAAAGGAATCAACTCTTTTCTTTACAGAGTGAGATAGCTGAAGAGATTGCCTCTGAACTTAGAGCAGTCCTCACTCCTGAAGAGATT
>CAIPJU010000511.1 GCA_903865465.1 uncultured Bacteroidota bacterium | reverse complement strand
GATCTCTTCGCTTTCGATTACACAAGGACCTGCAATCAACAGGAAATTATCCGATTCGCTAAATCTGATTCCTGGAATATTTTTTACAGCTTCTGACATATTATAACAAAATTAAACAAAATTAGTAAGACAATAAGCACGTAAACTTAAAAATCTGATTAAGGATGAAGGGGCATCGAATGGAAATTAATATTTCAGTCATATTTATATATGTCTTTCCAAATTGAGGCGAGTTTCTTTCTCACCTCTGCTTCACGAATGTTTGTCCCCGGATCATATATTACCGTTCCCTGTATATCTTCTGGAAGAAAATTATCCTTTACGAAATTTCCTGAAAAACTGTGGGCATATTTATACTCCTTACCATAACCCAAATCCTTCATCAGGTTTGTGGGTGCATTTCTCAGATGAAGGGGAACAGGAAGATCGCCGCTTTTTCTTACCAGTTCAATTGCAGTGTCAATTGCAATTATTGACGAATTGCTCTTCTGCGAGCTCGCAAGATATATAGCTGTCTCCGAGAGAATTATTCTCGATTCGGGCCATCCGATAACATTGATGGCTTCGAAACAGGTCTGAGCAATGAGAAGGGCATTTGGATTTGCAAGTCCAATATCTTCGGCTGCAAGAATAACCATCCGTCTTGCAATAAATTTCGGATCCTCTCCGCCTTCAACCATACGGGCAAGCCAGTATACTGATGCGTTAGGATCGCTGCCTCTCATCGATTTGATGAAAGCAGAAATTATATCGTAGTGCTGCTCTCCATTTTTGTCATACATGGCAAGGTTTTTCTGGACATGCCTCAGCACCTTCGCATTTGTAATAATAATCTTTTCTGAAGAGGTCTCATTCATTTCAGAGCTGACAACCAGTTCAAGCGCATTGTAAAGTTTTCTGGCATCACCGCCCGATATCCGGATTAATGCTTCATATTCTTGAATTTCAATCGTTAAGGAGGCCAGATAACTATCTTTCTTCAGAGCTTTATCAATCAGGTGAATTAGATCCTCTTCAGTCAGAGGTTTCATAATATATACCTGACAGCGGGAAAGGAGCGGGGAGATGACCTCAAATGATGGATTTTCAGTTGTAGCACCAATCAGGGTAATAACTCCCTGCTCAACAGCACTCAGAAGGGAATCCTGTTGTGATTTGTTGAACCTGTGTATTTCATCGATGAAAAGTATTGGGTTAGGCTGGTTAAAGAACTGCTGTTTTTTAGCTTTCTCAATTGTCTCTCTTACATCCTTAACACCTGAATGTACGGCACTTAACTGAAAGTATGGCCTCTTAAGGGCAATGGCAATTATGCCTGCAAGTGTTGTCTTCCCAATGCCCGGAGGTCCCCATAAAATGAATGAATGAATGTTCCCTGATTCAATGACTTTCCTCAAAACAGAATTTGGACCTACAAGGTGTTCCTGACCCGAAAACTCAGTGAGCTCTCTTGGGCGTAATCTTTCAGCAAGAGGTTGGTTCGCCAGCATTATAAAAAATTTGTCCAAAATTAATAAAAACAATCCGTTACCTTACTATATGTTCCCTGCATGCAATATTTGTTGTTATTTTAATGTTTATATTGTGACGGTTTGGTTAATATCTGAAATTGGAGGCTGCTATTTAATTTGGCAGACTAAGGATTCAGAATCATAATTTGTTAATCCTGTTACTGTGAAAAGAAGTGTGCTGATATTGCTTGGAAGCTTATTAATTCAGTCTTATAGCTTTGCCCAGGATAAAAGTGAAGGGAAACCGCTCCTCTCAGGAAAGGGTATTACAACGTCGAATGGAATGGTGGTCTCTGCTCATCACGAAGGTTCAAAAATCGGAGCTGAAATACTTGAAAAGGGCGGTAATGCTGTCGATGCAGCAGTCGCTACCGGGTTTGCGCTGGCAGTATGTTATCCCGAAGCAGGAAATATCGGTGGCGGAGGCTTCATGGTTATCAGGACAAGCGATGGGAAAACGAATGTCATTGATTACCGCGAAAAGGCTCCACAGAGAGCTTCCCGGAATATGTTTCTCGACAGTGCAGGTAAAGTAACAGACGCGATGAGTACCTCAACTCTTTTTGCTTCCGGCGTGCCCGGATCCGTCGACGGGCTGATATCGGTTCATACGAAATATGGCAGGCTGCCATTCAGGGAGGTAATTCAGCCGGCTATCGACCTGGCTGAGAAGGGTTTTACAATATCAGAACGTCAGGCTGCTACACTTAATACAAACAGAGCTAATTTCATCAGCAGAAATGACTCAGGGACTCCGTTTGTAAAAGACTCGTTATGGAAAGGTGGCGATCTGCTGATTCAGCACGATCTGGCAGAAACACTAAAAAGAATAAGGGATCATGGCAGGGATGGTTTCTATTCCGGCGAAACAGCAGCACTCATTATTAAGGAGATGCAAAGGGGTAAGGGAATCATTTCTGTAAGTGACTTAAACGATTATAGATCAGTATTCAGGAACCCTGTTTCGACAATGTACAGGGGGTACAGGATTATTACAGTTCCACCGCCATCGAGCGGAGGAATAATACTTACTCAACTTCTCCGGATGGTTGAACCCTTCAACATAAATGAAATGGGCTTTCATTCGGTGAATACTATTCACCTGGTAGTAGAATGCGAAAAAAGAGCTTTTGCCGACCGTGCTGAATACCTGGGTGATCCTGATTTTATGAAAATTTCTCCTGAAAAGCTGATAAGGGCTAAGTATCTGAGAAACAGAATGAATAGTTTTAACAGCGAAAAAGCTTCATTTTCAACTGACATAAAACCGGGCAATCCCGATGGCATTGAAAGTGAAGAGACCACTCATTATTCTGTTGTGGATGCATCGGGAAATGCTGTATCTGTAACTACCACCCTGAATGGTGGCTTCGGAAGCAGCATTATAGTAAATGGTGCAGGATTTATCCTCAACAATCAGATGGATGACTTCTCATTAAAACCCGGTTTCCCTAATATGTATGGACTGGTAGGAGGTGAAGCTAATTCAATCCAGCCTGGCAAAAGAATGCTTAGTTCCATGACTCCTGTGATAGTTGAAAAAAATAACAACCTTTTCATGGTTGCAGGCTCTCCGGGTGGGTCAACAATACCCACTACTGTGTTTCAGGTTATAATAAATGTTATTGATTTTGGCATGGATATTCAGAGTGCAGTCGATGCTGGCAGATTTCATCACCAATGGCTGCCTGACTATATAAGCATTGAGAAAAACGCCTTTGATTCCCTTGCTATTAACCATCTGGAAATAATGGGCCATGCCTTCAGCGAAAGGCCTGTTATAGGAAGCGTAAATGCTATATTGATACTGCGCGATGGTAAGAGGGCAGGGGGTGCCGACAGCAGGGCTGAGAATTCCTCCTGCGGGTACTGATTGCGGTTTTGGTTCATTATTTTTACTAAAATGCCTCAATATTGTTTAATTTGAAAAAATAATTTAATACATTTAACAATTGAAAAATAATTATTCCGTTGTGCAAGCATTCTAGTAGTATTTGAATACATTCAGATATATTCAGTTATGAAAAAAACTCTTATTATAGTAGTTGTGATCCTGGCAGTAATTATCGCCCTGCCGGTAATTAATCTGGTCCGCTGGGCATTCCAACCCAAGAAACCACTGGATATTATTTTAGTTGATAAGACCGTACCAACAGTTGACCGTGAAAAGCATAAACTTTTCAGCTGGGTAGTGACAAATGAAAGATTTGTTAAAAGAGAAAATCAGAGCAGTTATTCTTATGTTGATGACTATTATGGATTTGTACCAAAGCGCCCTCTGCGTGAAAAGCAATGGGACAAGAGGGACTATCGTCTTACCGATGTTATCAAGCTTGCCGAAAAAAATGATGCTGTCTACTTTGCCGATACTTACGGAGTGTTCTTTAATGATTGGTGGACAGGTATTAACAAAAGCCGTAAATCGAGGAAATTATTTGGCGGCCTTAATAATAACGATTTCCTTCTTATAAAGGAGATGAAGGACAGAAACAAACTGATAATTATGGAGTATAACTCTTTTGATTACCCTACAGCTCAGTTTGAATCAGTAAGGACACAGGAAAAACTCGGACTTTCCTTCTCGGGATGGACGGGAAAATATTTCAGTTCTCTCGATACCACTGCAAATGATTTTCCGGTTTGGATGACTGCTATGTACAGAAAACAGTATTCAAAATCATGGAAATTTAAAAAAGCAGGCGTTGTCATTCTGAAGGAAAAGGAGATACTCGTACTCGAGGAGGGAACCCAACTTAAAAATCCAATGGTACATATTATTACAGACCAGGAAAATTGCAAAAAATATGGTGTTGTTGATAAGGTTGCCTTCGATAAATGGTTTGATCTGATTGATCCCATGAATAATAAAACTGTATCCAAATTCAGGCTTGAGACTACCGCTCTTGGTGATACCCTGCTTGCTCAAAATGACCTTACAAATGAGTTTCCAGCCGTTATTTGTGAACCAACTGCAGGCCGTGTTTATTATTTCTCGGGTGACTTTGCATCAGGTAAGATGCCCTATGCCACTTCAATGCTTAAAGGGGTTGACAAGATGAAAGGTATTCTCTATTCTGAAAAACCTGACGATACAAGGAGATTCTTCTGGCTTTACTATAAGCCACTGCTAAGCGGAATTCTAACTGACTATTACCACTCAATCAAAAAATAAGATATTAGCGATTCATAATAACATGGAATACAGGGTTTCTTAATCCTGTATTTTTTTTGTATATTGCTGT
>CAIPJU010000510.1 GCA_903865465.1 uncultured Bacteroidota bacterium | reverse complement strand
GTGAATTTCATCAATGGTAAATGGGAAGAGGCCAGGGAAAATGCAAAATCTGAAAACAAGTATCTCTTTGTCGATTGCTACACGGTATGGTGCGGCTGGTGCAAAGTATTGGACAAGAATACCTTCAGCGATGCAAAAGTTGCTGAACTTATGAACGCGAACTTCGTTTCCGTTAAAATAGATATGGAAAAGGATTATGGAATTAATCTTGCCATGAAGTACCGGGTAAATGCTTTCCCTACCGGCCTGATCTTTAATTCAAAGGGTCAGCTGGTTTACCGGATCCTCGGATATCAGGCAGCAGAACCGTTTATAACCACCATCGGTAAAGCAATGAACCAGAGCGATCAACTTAACATGCAAGGTATCTCTCCCAACGTTGACCTGGATTTCCCACAGTTTTACAAGGATATATTTGCGGGTAACGGCAAGCGCAAATGGCCGGAGCAAAAGATTGTCGCAGATTTCCTTGACCGGCAGACCGATCTTTTTAATGAAGTTAGCTGGAGCGTGATTGCAATATGCGATGCAGGTGAAAAATATGAACAGTTTTTCCTGGCTAATAATGGCAAATACTCCAAACTATTTGGTTCAGAGGTTGATGATAAGGTAAATAGAATTCTGTACAACAGGCTCAATAAGGCCATACAGAAAAAGGACAATGCCTTGTATACTGAATGTCTGAATGATGTGGATAAATATCTTTCCACAGGCAGGGAAGAGACCCATCAGTCATTTAAGCTCAGGTATTATTCGGGAATCAATGACTGGAAGAACTTTTCCAATGAGTTTAAGATCTATCTTGAGAAAAATGGTTATTCAAATGCAGCCTCAATAAATACATACTGCTGGGGAATCTATGAAAAATGTGATGACCCGGAAATTATATCAGCAGCATGTGCGTGGATGAAAAAAACCCTTGAGACTGATTCCCAGTATGCATATCTGGATACCTACGCGGCACTGCTTTATAAGAATAAAAATTATAAAGAAGCAGAGGACTATGCAAATCAGGCTATAACCACAGGTAAAAAAGCAAAGGAAGATGTAAAGGCAACTGAAGACCTGCTGGCAAAAGTGAAGACAGCACTCAGGAGTAAATAGCAAGGTCTCATTTATTCAATTCTCAGTCAGTCTTTACGGGAACTGATTGTTGAAGCAGAGCGCGATCGGGGTCTGGAGCTGAACACTCAGAATTCACTTTTGAATACGCTGTGAAATCGGATTCGGAGCGGAAGTAAGCATGTTGGCAGAAGTGATATTTTCACGATTGGGATTCCACGTAGCGCCTTGCCATCTCGGAACATTTTACCCATTCGAAAGTCGACCCAAATACTTTTTTTATCCTTTCTGCCAGGAGCGTAAGTCCATCCAGCCCAAGTTCTGTGCCCTGTGTAAACAGAGATTGCCAGTGAGTCACTATCACAACCGGGTAACCTGAATCTATAAGCTGGCGGATCCTTCCTGTTTTTCCATCGGGCGATACCAACCTGTCGATCCCATCTTTAACAAATTTTGGCCTGTCCTTTTTTTCAGGCAGATCCATCGACCAGAATATGTCACCGGCATTTGCAGGAACACTTACAACAACCTGGCCCCGTTCAACGTTTTTGTACTTCACATTGCATTGATATGGTTTCTCATTATCTGAAGCGGCATACAGGAAGTACCATGTCAGTTTTCGTTTATAGATATTCCATTGCGCATCAGCCAGCGCCTGGGCATATTTATCTTCCACATCTATTCCTGAAACCCATGGTGATGTGATACCGGTAGATTCTATTCCCACATTTTTCAGAATCTGAAAGGCCAGTGTAAAGTACTCCACGATCTCCTCTTTGGGTGCCTGCGTGATCCATGTGTCCTCGTACATATGACGCCTGTAATTTCCGGTCTTGAGATCATACGAACTTAAGTGGGTCAGGAATTCAGGAGTTATGTCAAACCGGGGATAAACCCGTTCGCGCATCAGCTTTAGAAACTCAAGCAGGTGATCCTGAGGTACTCTTTTGAGAGACTGGTCAATACGTCCAAGGCAGCTGGGCATAGGGATTATTGTGAACTTGCCCTGAAGATCAAAACGGTCAAAGGTATCTGCAACCCGTCTGGTAAATCTGGCAGGAACAAGAAACGGAGTTTCATAACCAGGCAACTCATAGAAAAGTGGATCGACAGGCGATCCGTCATCAATGATAAGTGAAAAGGGTATTTTCCCGGTGAAGCCGGGTCCCGGTGATACTTTAACATTAGCCGGCATTGTAGCAGCCAAGACCTTTCCGATCGAGCCTGACAGAACTCCAGCAGCCAGTCCGGTACTGGTATATTTCAATAGTGTTCTCCTGGTAATTTTATTCATTGATAAGTTTTTTTAAACATTTCCATCCCTGAATTTAAAT
>CAIPJU010000509.1 GCA_903865465.1 uncultured Bacteroidota bacterium | reverse complement strand
CCATATAATATGGAACTAGGATATTTTTTAAAGCTTAGAGTCATCTCCCATTCCATCAAAATTATATTCTCCTCCATAGCAGCATTGACAATTTTCATTTTCAGGTCTTTTGAGCGTTTTGTCAGGCGCTCTGTCATTGCTGTAAATTCTTCGATTCCATGTATTTCCTGAATGGAATCCCTGAAATATATATTATCATTGTAATATGGAAGAATGTGCGACCAGTCAGGTTTGCCTTCAGTGTTGTAAGTTTTGGTCCATAAGTCGAGTACCAGTTCTTTTGTCAGCATAGAATCTGTTGTTAAATCCCTTGGTTAAAAATGTTTTATGTTGCAGGTTGTGTAATTATCTAAAAGTAATCAAATATTCACATTATCAGTTCTTTTTAAGAGAAGACAGATCTTTAGAGCTTCATCCGCATGACGCTGGGTCTCTGTCTGGGAATCGAAAATATAGACAACTTTACCGGACCTGTCGGTTACATAGGTAACGCGACCGGGAACTAATCCAAAAACCCTGCCGGGAACACCTAATAATTTTCTGACACTATCCCCGGCATCACTTAACAGTGTGTATTTGAGTCTGTTTATTTCTGCAAATTCTTTATGACTTTCAACCGACTGCCCGCTTATGCCAATTATAACAGCATCAGCCTCATCAAATACGTCAGAGAGATCCCGGAAATAACAGGCTTCTCTTGTACAGTTCAGGCTCCCGTCCTGAGGATAGAAAAAGATTACCATTTTCTTCTTACCCAGGAAATTGCTAATTTCTATTAAATTCCCATCCTGATCTTTTAGTGAAAAATCAGGAATAAAATCTCCAAGTTTTATTTGCTTCATTACAACAACATTTTTTCTTTGAATGTCAACCTATCTTACTTTTAATAGTGTCTTTATTTCATGAAGTTCTTTCTTAAGTTCATCATAATTAAGGCTGATCCTGTATGTCATTATAATCAGCTTAATTGACACCAATAATACCCCGGCTTCAAGCAAAAGTTCATGAGTAAATCCTTTTACAAACAGAGCTACAATAAAAAGTAACCCGGTAAGGAATATCACAAAAATTGTCCCGCTATCGAAATGCTTTTTCATTCTATTTACTTTTTATTTTAGTTCTTTCAATATCCGTAATGCTTCATCCACATGCCTTGCCGCTTGTGTTTGCGAGTTGAAGACATAGATCACTTTGCCAGTCTTATCTGCAATATATGTTACCCGGCCAGGTAACAACCCCAGCAAGTTGGTTGGAACACCAAATTGTTTACGAATTTTATCTCCTTCGTCACTCAGCAGGGTAAAACTGAGTCTGTGTTTTTCTGCAAAATCTTTATGACTTTCAACTGATTGGCCGCTTATACCAATTATCAGAGCATCGGCTTCCTTAAAAACCTCAAACTGATCGCGAAACGAACAGGCCTCTTTGGTACATCCGGGGCTATCGTCTTTTGGATAAAAATAAATCACAAGGTTCTTTTTACCGACGACAGAATTGATGTCGAACAAGTTTCCGTTTTGATCAGGCAATGAAAATGTTGGAATGCTACTTCCGATTTTGATTTTGTTCATATTACTATTTTGACTAAAGGTTAAATAAGATGCAAATAAGAGCAGGTAAATGATAAGATAAAAACGATAAAAATTCCTGAATTTCAGATAATTTAGATTATCTGGGTAGATGGTTCCAAAAAGGCCTTTCAATTCTTTCACAAAATAAGGTTTGATGTTTATTGTCCACTTATCTGTCTGGTAAACTATCTTACGGAACCTGCTTCGATAAAAAGTCAAAGGGAATCCCCAGAGTATAAATAAAATAAGCCAGATATTTTTGAGTAAAAACATAATTTCATGATTTAATTATTTTCTCCCACCCATTCAACTGAAAGAATGATTTCATTTCTTCTGCCAATAAATTGGAATGGAGGATTATACCCCAGGAATCTACAATTTCCGAAAGATGTGATACCATTTTCTTTCAGAAGAATCTGAAGTTTTTCCGAATAGAATTTCAGATCTTTATCAGAGGCAAATCCTCCAAATCTTATTACCGCAACATATTCATCTTCCGTGCTTTGTAACTGCACATCGGGGTCGTTCGGCTTTGGCAGGCTTTCTTTTGTATAGGCAGAAGGCATTACGAAACTCATTGTAGAAACAGAATCATTTATATCCATTTGGACAGGTGAGGTCATTGAAATTTTTGTATTAGCCTCATTGCCTCCAAAAATATAGCCTGCTAGTTTCTGAAATCCGGGGCCCGAAAGATTTCTGTAAGTTTTTGCATATGAATTTATTGTTGCGATAGTCGCGGAGGGATAAAATCTGATTTCAAAATCCTTGTACCTGCGAACGAGTGAATAT
>CAIPJU010000508.1 GCA_903865465.1 uncultured Bacteroidota bacterium | reverse complement strand
CTTGCCCTTTATCTTGATTTTATTAAAATAATTATCGAGATTATTGTAAGTCAGGGTCTTAAAAGTCTAAAGGAAATTGAAACCATAAAGAAAATAAAAGATAGCGAAGAAAAGCTAAAATTTTATTCAGAGAACTCACCAATGGGAATCATTGAATGGGATTCTGAATTTAGAATAATCCAGTGGTCAGACCATGCAAAGAAGATTTTAGGATGGAGTTCAGAGGAGATGATTGGTAAAAATGTAAACGATTTGGATTTGGTTTATGAGCCTGATGTGCCAATTGTTGAAAAGACCATGGAGAGGCTTTTAAATGGATTAAGTTTAAATGTTGTATCAACGAACCGTAATTACAAAAAGGACAGAAGCATAATAACATGTGAATGGTACAATACTATCCTGAAAGATGAGAATGGGAAAATGATTTCCCTCTTGTCGCAGTTTTTTGACATTACTGAACGGCAGCAGGTGGATCAGGAACTGAAAGAAAGCGAAGAGAAGTACAGGTTACTCTATACTTCGATTGATCAGGGAATGGCCCTTCATGAAATAATTACAGATTCTGATGGCAAAGTTGTCGATTATCTGTTTCTGGATATTAATGACAGTTATACCAATCTTGTCGGATATACACGCGAAATGTGTGTTGGCCGCAGGGTAAGAGAATTAATGCCAGAGGTGGAACAATACTGGATTGATACCTTTGGTGAAGTTGCCCTTACAGGCAAACCACATTATTATGAAAACTTTTCTGAATCCCTGGGAAAGTATTTTTCTACCTATACATATTCACCCAAGAAGAATCAGTTTGCAGTACTTGTTAATGATATTACCGGACGTAAGGAATCAGAAAAAAAGCTGAAGGAAAGCGAATTAAAGTATCGTTCTCTGATAGAAAGTTCAAGTGATGCAATCTTTTGTGTCGATGAAAAAGGGCAATACCAGTTTACGAATCAGCTTTTTGCATCGACATTTGGAAAAACTCCGGCCTTTTTCATTGGAAAGACATTCTGGGATGTTTATGATAAGGAGCATGCAGATATGCGTTTCGAAGCTGTAAAAAGGGTATTCGAAACGGGAGAAAGTGAATCGCTTGAGGTAGAAGTTCCCTTGCCTGACAGAACCCTTTATTTTTGGGCTACAACGAATCCCATAAAGGATGAATCGGGTAAGGTAATACTCAATCTTACTCATTCTACCGATATTACGGAGTTAAAGAATATACAGAGAGATTTAGCAGAGTCTGACCAGTTTAATTCTCAGATTATTAATAGCGTACAGGAAGGAATTATCATCTATGACCATAATCTGAGATATCAGGTCTGGAATACTTTTATGGAAAACTTATCAGGTATTCCTGCTTCGGATGCAATAGGCAAACATCCATCAGAACTGTTCCCATTCTTAGAAGAGGCGGGCGTAATCAAAAATATCGAAAGAGCATTGAATGGCGAATTTGTTGATGCTGTGGATTTTCCATTTTTTTCACCCTATTCAGGGAAGTCAGGGTGGACTTCCGATAAGAATTTGCCATTCAGGGATGCTAACGGCAATATTATCGGAGTAATAAGCACTGTTCATGATATAACTAACCGGAGGAAAGCCGAGGAAGAACTTCATAACAGCTATGTCTTCAATGAGACCTTGCTTAAGACCATTCCATTTGGGATGGATATTGTCAATGAATCAGGAACTGTTTTGTTCCAGAGCGATAACTTCAAAAAGATCTTTGGTGCAGATGCTATTAGTCACAAATGTTGGGAGTTGTATCGTGATGATAGAACACAATGTCATGATTGTCCATTGGCAGACGGTATAAATATCGGTGAAACGAAAGTTTATGAATCGCATGGAGTTCTCGGGAACAGGATATTCGAGATTAATCATACTGGTATGATGTACCAGGGTAAAAAAGCAATGCTTGAAATTTTCCAGGATATAACCTTCAGAAAAGAGTACGAAGAGGCACTGGAAAGAGCAAAAAAGCTGGCCGAGGAAAACTCCGCATTTTTAAAAGCAGCAATGTCGAACAGTCATGCTGGTATCGCAATTGCTGAGGTACCATCTGGGAAATTAAGATATGTCAATAGAGCTGCCCTTATGATCCAGGATAAGGATTTTGATGAAACCATGAATGATCCGGAATTTGAGAAGTACTTTGCCAGCTGGGAACATCTTCATTTCGATGGAACGCCACTTAATAAGGATGAGGTACCATTAGCCAGGGCAATTCTGTATGGAGAAACAAATTCATCTGAATTTATTGTTCGAAGAGATAAAAATGATGACCGCTATGTCTGGGCAAATGCAGGTCCGATACTCAATGAAAAAGGAATACAAATAGCGGCGATTGTAGTTTTTCTGGACATAACATATCAGAAACTAGCCGAATTTGCCCTTAAGAAAAGTGAGAAAGAGTTTCGCAATCTGGCGGAATCCATGCCTCAGATAGTTTGGACAGCCTATGACAAAGGGCTGGCAAACTATTTTAATCAGCATTGGACCGATTACACCGGACTTACTCTGTCTGAAAGCTATGGCAACGGATGGATTGTCCCCTTTCATCCTGATGATAAGGAGGTGGTTTGGTATCAATGGCAGGAGGCAGTAAAAAGCAATACCGGATACTCTCTCGAGTGCCGTCTAAGACGTTTTGACGGCACATTTCAATGGTGGTTATTCCGGGGCGTTCCTCAAAAGGATGAAAGTGGCAAAACAGTGAAATGGTTTTGTACTTGTACTGATATTGAAGAGCTTAAGAAATCAGAAGTTGAATTAAAAGAGAGATTTTCAGAAATTGAGTTGATAAACAAAAAACTGAGTGAGACAAATGCGGAATTGTCAATAGCAAAGGAAAAAGCTGAAGAGAGCGACCGTTTAAAATCTGTATTTCTCACTAATATGAGTCACGAAATACGTACTCCCATGAATGGAATCCTGGGTTTTACTGAACTTTTGAAAGGACCTAATCTATCAAACGATGAACTTATAGATTATATTCAAACTATTCAGATAAGCAGCGACCGGCTGCTAAATACCATAAATGATATTATAGATATTTCGAAAATAGAATCAGGCCTGATGAAGGTCGATCTTGGTGAAATCAATATTCATGAGAAGATAAACTTCATTTTTAAATTCCTAAAACCGGAAGTTGATGCAAAAGGTCTGCAATTTTTATTTAAATACTCTCTGCCTTTTGATGGGATAAGAATAAAAACTGATTTTGAAAAGGTATACTCAGTACTGACCAACCTGATTAAAAATGCCATAAAGTTTACTGATGAAGGTTTAATTGAATTCGGTTATATCAAAAAAGGGAGTTTCCTTGAATTTTTTGTCAGAGACACAGGAATTGGAATTCCTGAGAACCAGAAGACATTAATATTTGAAAGATTCAGACAGGGAAGTGAATCACATGACCGGAAGTTTGAAGGCAGTGGTCTTGGTTTAGCTATTTCGAAAAGTTATGTTGAGATGCTCGGTGGAAAAATATGGGTGGAAAGCCAGGAGGGGAAAGGTTCAATATTTTATTTTACTATTCCCACCATTGAATTATCTAATGGAAGAGCCAGGTCCGAAAAAGAGCTTGTGGAAATTGATCAGGAGGTTAAAATGAAAAAACTTAAAATCCTGATAGCTGAAGATGATGCAATCTCTCAAAATCTGCTCACAAGAACCCTCCAAAAAATAAGCAAAGAAATACTTCATGCCAGTACCGGAGTTGAAGCCGTGGAAGCCTGTCAGAATAACCCGGACCTGGATTTGGTATTGATGGACATCAGAATGTCTGAATTGGGTGGATTGGAAGCCACACGCCAGATCCGGCAGTTTAATAATGATATTGTAATCATTGCCCAGACAGCATTTGGATTTTCGTCAGACTATGATGAGGCAATAAAAGCGGGATGTACCGATTATATCTCTAAACCTGTAAGAATAAATACATTATATGACCTTATCAAACAGCATTGCAATAAATAAGAGACTTTCTTTTCTAAAGCAGAATACCTGGATTAAGATCTTAAAAACCGTAGTAAATAATGATTAGGAAGGGGATAAAAAAATGGCTCAGTTATATAACTGCTGATAAAGAAAATTTTTCTCTTGAGCATCGTTTATTTTTGTCATCAATTATTGTTGGAATATTGATTAGCGTATTTGGGTCATTTTTAAATTTAGTTCTGACAACTTCACCCATCGCTGTAATAATCCCTCTCGTATTGTCCGTTTTGCTAATAATTCTTTACTATCTGGTAAGATTTAAGAAAATTACAAAACATTTTCTTACCCCGATTATAGTCATTGGAATACTCGGTATTTCTATTGTCTGGATTTTTAATGGGGGTATTAACGGGTCAAATATATTGGATGCCATTGTAGTACTAATTCTGGGATTGGTAGTTGTTCCGGATAAAATCAAGAAAAATATCTTTATTCTTTTCATAGTAGTTAACATCTTCATTCTTCTGATTCAGTTATACAGACCTGACTTAATTGTCAGTTTTCCTTCCCAGACCGACCGATTTATTGATTATCTGATTACTTTAATTTATACTTCCTTCATAATATTTTTAATAATCCGGTTTGTGCATAAGAACTATACAAAGGAGAGATTAAAAGCTGTGAAGAGCGAACAGAGTCTGAAAGAGAGGCTTCGGGAACTAAACGGTACATATTCACTCGGTCAGTTGGCGGAAAAATCTGACCAGCTTGATGACATTTTCAATGAATTTGTGAATACAATTGTTCCCCAGAGTCTCGAATATCCTGAGAAAGTATTTGTCTCGCTTGAAATTGAGGATAAAAAATATTGCAATATTGAAAATTTCAGATTATCAAAGACTCAAAAATATTTGTTTGAACCCATAAATGTACATGGGGTAAAGATCGGAGAACTGATTGTGGCTTATACCGAGGAGTTGTATTTAAATGATTTTTTTGAACAGCAACTGATAAGCAATTATGCAAGCAGGATTTCAAAAATAACGGAGCGAATAAAAGCAAGGCAGGCAATTGAAGAGAGTGAGAAGAAATTACGTTTGCTTAATACTGACAAGGATCGTTTTATAACAATTCTTGGACACGATCTGAAAAATCCGCTTAACAACATTATGGGCTTGTCATTCTTGTTAATGGAAGAGATAGAAAATCTTAAAGCAGAGGAAATACCTGTTATGGCCAAACTTATAAATCAGGCAGCAAAAGTCACGAACAACCTGCTCGATGATGTTTTGATGTGGGCCAGGGCACAACAGGGAACTCTTCCCTTTAAACCACAAATGGTCGACTTTTCAGGTATCTGTAAAAATACAATCGATATTCTTAGCCCTACCGGAGTTGCAAAAAACGTTAGTATGCTTTGTCCGGATGTGAGCAAAGTTATGGTTTATGCCGATATTAATATGCTAAAAACCATAATGTTAAACCTGGTATCGAATGCAATAAAATTCTCATTCAGTGGGGGAGTTGTACATATCAAAGCCGATGAAACTCCTGAAGGTGTAACAATCTCTGTTGCTGACCATGGAATCGGAATCAGTCCGGAAAACGTCAAAAAATTATTTGATATTTCACAAGTTGTTACAACCAAAGGTACCGCAGAAGAATCAGGGACCGGTTTGGGCTTATTGCTTTGCAAAGATTTTGTTGAAAAGCATGGAGGTAGTATTCTGGTTGAAAGTGAAGTTGGGAAAGGGAGTGAGTTCAAATTTACTCTGCCGAATTTGATAGCTTAACCTTTTTGAATTATCCTTAATTTCTGCTGGCTTAACGCCTAAAATAAAAGACTTCATCTCAACGAAAGAGGTTCCTTCTGCATTAGTGAGATATGAGCATACACATGTAAATTTATTTTCACTGATTTTATCAGAAACTGCTGAAAATGAATTAGTTTTTTGTCTTTATTAATATCTTATTCATTGTTACAGTTTATTTTGATTTGCCCGAAAAAAGGTAGAACTTTATACTTGAGTCCACTCCGAAAAGTAAGAGTTTTTGTTTTCAATTGTTCTTACCCCCGACCCCTGAAAGGGGAACAATTGAAAATCAGCAAGTTTAAAAGTCCCCCTTAGGG
>CAIPJU010000507.1 GCA_903865465.1 uncultured Bacteroidota bacterium | reverse complement strand
GTACGTCGGAGCACCGGAATAACCCGACATACAAAAAATACAGTCGTAACCTAAATACAGGCAATGGTAACGAATTGATTTATACCAGGGTGAAGAACTAAGTCCTTTCCCCATGAAGGAGGTCATCGCTCCGGGTAATAAAAAAATTGCACCTATTTAGTCCTGAAAGGCTAATTCTTCCTTATAAGTTTCCCTGTTCTCACTCCGTAAGCCGATGTCAGCCTGAAGATGTAAGTGCCCACCGGAAGATCCTTATTGAATTGAATAATATGCTCTTCCCCCGCTAGGGTATTACCATCAAACAAGTGCTCAACCAGCGTTCCGCTTAGAGTAAACAGATCGAGTTTAACTTTGCTCTCTTTCATGACGGTGAACTCAAATTGTATGCGACCTTCGCTCGGGTTAGGATAAACATTCAATTTGTCACCCGGTGTGTCAGTAGTCTCCTCAGTTCCCTCGGCAGATGTTGCATTAGCTGACTTGCATTTGGTGACTGTGATAGTGGCTGCTGTTTTGGCGGTGCCACAGCTATTGCAAACCGTGTAAGTAACAGTATAGGTACCAGCTTTGCTCTTGGGGAAACTGATTGTTCCAGTTGAACAACTTATGCTTAATCCGGAAGGCGAAGCGGAAAATGTTCCTCCCGTTGTTCCGGTGAGTTTGACTGTGGCAGACCCTGAACTGCTGCAATTACTTGATAGACTGATATTATATATAATGCTGGTCGCTACAGGAGGTGTACTTGCCTTTATAACTGCACTGCCAGTCATGGTGGACTTGCAAGCAGTTAAGACATTTACAGCGGTAACAGTATAGTTGCCATCGAGTATTTGATTGGTAAAGCTTATTGCTGAGCCGGTACCTGAAACAGTCGTTCCTGTTGGCGAGCTGCCAAGACAAAGAGAATAATTTACTCCAACTGAAGAACCAGATAATTTTACTGTTAATCCTGAACCATTGCTGCAGTAAGTACCACCACCAGTAACTTTATAGGCCGGCGGTAAAGAATTAATGGTCACCTTCACAATAATTCTGGCGCTTTCACATGTTCCTGAAACGGCACTCACATAATAGTTGCCCGTTTTCAGTTTTGTGGAACCTGAGAGTGAGGAGCCTCCGGTTGCGGAACTGTACCATCTATAGGCAACAGAGCCGTTGGTTTGAGGCAGGTTAGCGACGGTCGCTGAACCACAAAAGCTCTGCGGTACTAAAGAGGGTGGAGAAGGTTGTGCCGGCTGAGGATTAATAACCACACTCGACGATGGCGCCGAAATACAGCCTGATGCATTTTTAACTGTAAAAGAGTATGTGCTGCCGGCAGTAAGGCCTGTCATGCTTGTGGTTGACCCGCTTCCGGTCAATGTCATTGTGCCTCCACTGCCTGAAGCTGTTACGGTCCATGATCCTGAAGAAGGTAAGCCGCTCAGTGTAACAGATCCCGTGGCAACAGAACACGTGACCTGGGTTACTATTCCCGGGGTCGGAGCATCGGGTAATGCTGTTACTGTCACTGTTGCACTTCCTGTCATGGTATTGGTACATGAAGCTGTCGCTTCGACAGCAGTAATGGAATAGATGCCTGCAATTGTCTGATTGCCAAAGCTGATAGCTGAACCTGCACCAGCAACAGGAGATCCGGAATTGACGCCGTTAATAACAAGCTGGTAGTTAACACCACTTTGTGAACCGGAAAGAATGACTGTTACTCCGTCGCCACCAGAACAAAATGAACCTCCGCCGGTAACAGCGTATGACGTTGGCGATGCAATTACCGAACCCGAAACAGATACCAAACGGGTCTCTGCGTTCGTTGAAATCAGGGACAAGGTCGCGGAGGGATTTCCAGAAGCTGTATTTTTCATTCGTACATAGACAGTTGTAGCTGGAACATTGCCGCCGGTTTGAGTTAAAATGACAGAATTGCCGTACCCTGAAGCTGCTGCAAGAGATACATCAAAACCTGAAGGAGCCGTCACAACAATATTATCAGTCAGGTAGTTACCCGCTACCGGAAAGCTCTGGAAATCGGAAGAGGTTCCACTGCATGAAGTGAATGTACTTAAAGATAATGTTGATGGGATAATTATGGAAGTCTTAGGATCGATCCCTAAGGTCCATTCATAAGCTCCCATATCAATTGTATTATCCTGTATGCGGGCTTGTCCGCGAATATCATAAGGTTCCGTATTATCACTGTTGTTACCTGTATTAGCGCAGGGAGAGTTACCGTAAATTCGGTAGTCGTCATTTGAAGCATCAGCAAACATTGGCGCAGTAGTAATGCAGTTAACAGGGCTGGGTGTCCCCATAACATCATTCGTTCCGTTCCCGTAACAGGAGTTATTTATTGCCGGACTTCCGGATATCTGATTTCCGGTGCTGGTAGCTGTATTGGACCAGACAATGCTGTTATAGATTTCCGCGGCCTTGTTAAAAATTCCTCCTCCTTCTGATGCCTGGTTACCTGCAATGGTGGAATTTTTGATGACCATCCACCCTAAACCATCCTGGCAGATTGCCCCGCCTTTTCCGGCTGCCGTATTTGAATAAAACAGGCAATTTGTTATTATATCAGAACTCCCGGTGTATATTCCTCCTCCGTCCGTAAAAGATGTATTCATTCTGAATATCGAATTCTTTATATTAGACCCGCCTGAAAGATTGGCATATCCGCCTCCTCCAAAAGCAGCATAATTAGATTCAATAAGACAATTAGTTATAGTCATTCCACCACCATACCAGTCGGCATTGAAGAGTGTGCCTAAATTGGAAAAATTATTAATAAAATGACAGTTGGAAACAATTGGGTTTGATTGAGACATTGAGGAAATAGCGCTTCCGGCATTAAAGTTTGAAGGGGAGCCAGCATTGGCGTTATAAGCTGAATTTGCGGTAAAAGTACAGTTTCTGACAACCGGAGAAGAACCTTCATTCAACATTCCCCCGCCATAGCCTTCCCTGACCATGTCTCCGGAAGTATTATTATAATTGGCATTACCCCCTTTTATTGTAAATCCATCGAGAACCGCACTATTGTCGATTGCCGGGGTCTGAGCGGGATTATAAATAACATGATAACAGTTGTCATCTCCTGTTGTTCCCTGGAAGCCATTGGCGGAGGCATTAAAACTGTCGTTTTCCAACAGGTCACCGCTCAGGATGGTCTCATTTGCGCCGCCAAGTCCATAATCTGTCCTTTGATCTAAAGATGATTCGGTTGCTGAAAATCCTCCATATATTTCCACACCATTGATCATCTCAAAATGATTGTAACGTGTGCCGCCACCTAAACCATAATCAGAATCTGGAAGATAAACACCTTTTGCCACCCAGATCTGGAAACCGCTGGTAGCGATGGAGAGTGCTGATGAAAGGTATTTTTTGGCGCTTGCCCAGCTTAAGCCATCTCCGTTATCATCTGCCTGGCCTGCATAAACATAGTATACAGGCATTAACACCAGATATAATGTTGATTCTTTTTGAATATTATAGTCTGCCAGTGTTCTTAGGTCTTCAAGTATCTTGCCGTTAAAGATTAATGTCTGCTGATCGGGAGGTATCCCTTCAGCATCTTGTACTTTTTGTTTTATGTTCTCAATGGCATCAGAAGGTTCTACTTCAAGGGTGATGGTTTTCCCGGTTAATGTTTTAACAAAAATCTGCATGGCGTTCGACGGCAGCAGAAATGTAAAAAGGAGGATCGAAATAAAGAGTGGTTTTTTCATCGGAATAAAGTTTTACCTGGATAAAACAGATGAGATCTCTTAAAAAGATTATTACTAAAATATTAAACAAAATTTAGTTTTTGCATGATAAAAATCATGATTTGGTTTATCTAAAGACACCAGTGTCCGATTAATTTTGCATAAAATATACGTATTATATTATTTATCATATAATTAAGACTTGATCTGATACGTTTCGATTTCATTTTCAAATTTGAAATTTGAGCCAAATAATTAAATTTTCACAACTGATAAACAGGCAAATACATAATGTATAGCTGGCAATAATAATTTAAAATGACTATCGGGAATAAGGCATAGACTTCCCCTTTGTGGCCCATAATCGTCAATCTAAGGGGTCTGAAAATTGGTTGGGATTAGAATAAGGCAAAACAACCGGATAATTAAGGTGAAATTAAGAGGAAAACTCTCAGCATTTTCAATTCAAATTTTAGCCTGCAAACTATGAATTCTTATGTATGATTCCCGATGTCATATAAAATTATAATAGTCTCTTAAAAATCAACAAATCTTTTTGTGTGATTCCTGATACTCAATATATTTTAAAAAATTGCCATCCTTTATTTATTAACTCCGCTCAACAATTTCATAAACTCATCAGGGTTTTCACTTAAATGTTTTGAATAAGCTGCAGCCAGATTAAACGACCACATGAATTCTTTGTCTGTGGCGCTCGGACGGGTACGCCTGCCAACAGCCCATGCGGTATTAATTTTTGACAGCATTGACTGATCCTCTCCGGCAACTTTTTTCAAATAAGTTTCAACTGATTTAATGTCTGTTTTTTTTGAAAGGAAGAAGTTTAACAAATCATTCCTGCGATTATAGTTATATTCAATAAATTCTACGGTCAACAGAAGATCGTCAAAATCATGCATGTTCTTCTTAACTTCTTTTTTACAGGATGTAAGGATCCCGGGCAATTCGCTGAACCCGTCTGGCAAAATCCTGTTTCCTGAAATAATATCTTTGATCTCCTTTTCTGAACACCAGCAGGAAAATTTAAGATTCTCTTCCTGTCCGCAGTTCCATTGTGGAGTTTCCAGGTAAATTGCAGAGAATATCTTTTCCCAAATTGCATCATACTTCACCCCGAAATGGTTCCTCACAAACTCAGGGATGGCATCCATATAATTATAATTGCCTTTTTTTCTGAGAATCTCAGCAGCAATAGCGTAGGTGTCCCACTGGCTGCCCTGGAGGTAACGCTTGGGGACCCAGTTGGAGAGAAATATGCCCAAATTGTTTGAATCGTTCAGATTTCCATATACTTCAGCATAGCTGTTTATATTTTGAAACTGTTTCCCGCCTACGCGTGGTCCCCATCCGCACCAACTGACAGCCGGACAGCCAATTAACTTAAAGCCTTTACTTAAAACCTTTTGAGCCAGGCTTTGAATTTTCTCTTTGTTGGTTTCCCAATAATTCCAGTCCATAATTACTATCTCCTTATCAAGCAGATCAAGAACTTCGCTTTCGTTATATAGAGGAACATCACCCCAAATAATTGTTTTTTTCCCAGCAGCCTTTACGAGCCCATTTAGCTTATTCACATATTCTGCCCATATCTGAGGTTTGCTTTTTGTTTCCAGGGCTTTTTTCGATAACTCACCAGCTCCCCAGTTTACTTCATCGCAGCCGATATGAAAATAGTGACTTGGAAAAATAGAAGAGACCTCATTATAAAGATCTTTCATTAGCTTTATCGTTGAATCGTTCACGGGGCAAAGGGCATTGAAATCTTCCCCGGCAGCTCCATCGTTCAGAAACTTATATCTTTTTGTTTGGGTTATATACCTTGAGTGGCCAAAGGATTCAACCTCCGGGATCATTTCTATCCCATGGTTTTGTGCATAATCAACTATCGTCTTTAGTTCTTTCGCAGAAAAGGCTCCCTCACACATGATCAGCTCGGGATGGGAGCTGAAAAGATAAGCCGATCCCTGATCATCGGTCAATCGGAAAATAATGGAATTAAATCCTTTTTCCTGGCAAAAGTCAATGAGCCTGAAATAATATTCAACCGTTTCAACAGCCCTGGGAGCATCGATCATAAATCCACGGAACCCTTTTTGCTGATAGCTATCCGCAGATTCTGCACTGAAACCAATGAAGAAGAATAAAAATAGAACAGCTGATAGTTTTTGTGAGGCTTTCATAAAATCAGACTTTAATAAAAATATTTTTTCTATACATAAAATAAAGCAAGAGCCAGGCCAGGCTTAGATTACCAATGCCCATAATCAATTGAGAGCTATTTTCGCCCAAGATCG
>CAIPJU010000506.1 GCA_903865465.1 uncultured Bacteroidota bacterium | reverse complement strand
TTGGAACATATGCATCTTTGTATAAAACAGCTAGCTCTGACATTCGAATGGATAAATTGTTTCAGTATGTAACTAAAGAATTGAATGCATATATTTTAAATCGTACCGATGATAGAAACGATGAAGCTAAATACAGAGAATCGGCACTTAATAAAATGTGTACATTTGTTGATGATAATGGTATAAATCCTATATTATATGCATATCCAGTATCAACAACGGTACTATATAAATTTAATATCAAAACAGGTGAAAAACTACACTGGTTACATAAAAATCCGCATAGTAATGGTGGAAATTCCAAAGATGGGTTTTTGGGATTAATTGATGATAATTTGGATGGTAATATGAAATATAAAAATTGGGAAATAACTCAATCTGAATATTGGAAATTGATAATAAACAGAAATAACGAAGAATTACCTAAAATTACTGATAGATCAATTGCTAAAAAAATTGAATATACTAACAGTATTTTAGAAGAAATGATAGAAATAGATTTAACTGCATAATATGAAAGTACTAGTAATTCCAAACTATACAAATTTCGGAGAAAACAAAGACATCAACAGAGATTCGTTTCTGTTGGTGTTTAAATCATTTTTAGACAACACTAAGATTGGTAAAGAGTGGGAATTTGTGTTACCGTATCCTGCTGAGAGCAATCATCCCGGGATAATCAATCATATAGATTATCCGAATGTTAGCCTGCGCCAAATGGAGAAGATTGACCCATTTCCACCTAAAATGCGGGTGGACTATCCTTATAAGTATTTTGATAAATTACTCGCAAAGGAAGAATTCAATTTGGTATGGTCACACTTACCTGAGTGGACTCACGAATTCAAAATCACTCGAATTTATAACAAAACTCAGCCGATTATCGGATACTGCCATTGGTGGGAAATTAGAGATAATGGTGCACGTGAGGATAATTCATTCTGGCGTAATGTGAGGGGTATGTTAGATATGAAAGTGTGTGGTGTGAACTCACAATGGGTAAAGGAGTTGGTATTGACCAGAGCCGGTGAAGTGTTTCAACCACATATTGTTGATAAGTTAAGGGATATCATTCAGCCTTGGTATTTGGGTTGTGATGATTATGTTGAATCCAAAGGGTATACGCCAAAGACAATAGTATTTAACCACCGTGATAACGTGTATACCGGCTCAGAGTGGTTTTTCCAAACTATGGATGCATTATGGAAAGAAAGGCAGGATTTTGAAGTGTGGACTACATTGAAAGATATGGGTAAACCATACACACGCTACATTGGACACGCTGACAGGGATGTTTATATGAATAAATTGTCACAAGCTCATTTCGGTGTAGGATGTTTCCAAACATATTCAGCTTGGAGTATGAGCACTACTGATGGGTTAAGTAGAGGTGTACCGTATTTACTTCCAAATGGTATGTGCTATCCTGAGATGGTTGGAAGTGATTATCCATTGTTATACAACTCAAAGGATGAATTTAAAGATATGGTTGTTAAGTTATTGGATGGTGAAATAGCGAGACCTGATGTTACTCACTTAGCCAAAGCATTGCTATGGGAGAACTCATTGAAAAGCTGGGATATCGAAAATAATTTTGTGAAAAACATAAGAATAATGGAAAAAGCTGAACCCCTAGTTAAAGAAAAGAAAGATATTGCACCTAGCGAGTCTGCAAAGGAATTTATAAACTTCGAAGAATAAATGGCTTATCAGAATATACACTACCAAAGGGAAAAGAATTTAATGCACGT
>CAIPJU010000505.1 GCA_903865465.1 uncultured Bacteroidota bacterium | reverse complement strand
TATCTTAAATCATCAGCGTTTACCGCTATAGTTACCTTTTTTACTTCTCCATTTTTAATTGGAATTCTTACAAATCCCTTTAAAGCTTTACCCGGACGTTCAACTTTTGATTCAGGGAAGCTTGCATACAACTGGGCTACCTCATCGCTGTCGTAGTTGCCTCTGTTTTCAATACTGAAACTTACGCTAAAAACATCTTTTCCTGATACTTTGGTTTTGTCCACATTCAAACCGGAATATTCAAAAGTCGTATAGGTAAGTCCGTAACCAAAAGGAAACAAGGGCTCATTTTTATTATACATATAGGTTCTTCCATTCCTTATATTGTAATCAAGGATGGGTGGAAGCTGTTCAATAGAAGTTATCCAGGTCTGAACCAACCTGCCCGCCGGACTTACATCACCGAATAAAACATCGGCAACTGCATTACCCAGCTCCTGGCTTGACTGGCTCACATGCAGTATAGCGGGGATATGCTCTTTTGACCAGTTTATGGCATAAGGAAAACTTGACACCAGAACCAGAACGGTATTCGGATTTGCAGCATGAACCAGTTTAACAAGATCTTCCTGTTCCAGCGAAATAGCCTGCCTGTCGACATCTTCGCGTCCGTCGCTTGGAACATAATTCTGCCCCCACCCCAGCCCGTAACTTAAGGGATGGTTGCCAACACAAACAATGGCTACATCGCATTTACTGGCTGCAATCACAGCCGAATCAGCTTTATTACTTTCTGCGAATAAGACAGATACTTCATTCCCGACAGCATCCCTGATTCCTTTAAGAACAGATACGGCATAAGGCGGAGTACCGGCATACCAGTCAGATATTACTTTGTTCGATGAAGGTCCGATTACAGCTATTGACCTGATTTTCGCCTTCTTAAGAGGAAGTAATGAATCCTCGTTTTTCAGGAGGACTATCGATTTTTGAGTTACCTTTCTAGCAAGATTTCTGGTTTCAGTCTTAAGCCATGGTGCAAGGGTGTCGGCAATGCCAATCTGAGAATAGCGATTGGATGAAGAATCATCAAGCAGTCCAAGTTTGACCAAAATCTTCAGGTTTCCATATATTGCCTCATCGATCTCCTTTTCGCTTAGCAGCCCCTTTTCCAGAGCCTCTTTCAATGGAGCCATATAGTTATCGAGGAAGACAGTAATTCCTGCCTTGATACATTGTGCAGCAGCAACATCAAGCGACGCATAATAGGCATGTGTGGTCAGTAGCTGTCTGAAAGCTCCTCCATCGGTACAAATTATTCCCCTCAAACCCCAATCCTTCATTGTAACATTGCGAAGGACAGGATTAACCGTACAAGGAATGCCATTATATTTGTTGTAGGCAGCCATAAAGCATTGTGAACCACCCTCGACGACTCCCTTGTAAAATGCATATGAATAATACTCACGGAATAAGCTCTCATCAAAATCGGAACTGTTGTAAGCACGGTTGTTCTCGTTGCTGTTAGCAAGGAAATGTTTCATCAGTGAGGCTGTCTTCCAGTAAACGGGATCATCACCCTGAAGGCCTTTGACATAAGCAGATACCAAAGCTCCATTGAGGAAGGGATCTTCTCCATAACACTCCTCGGTCCTCCCCCATCTTATATCTCTTCCCATATCGGCATTTGGAGCAAATACTATTAATCCCGCAGTTCCATATTTCCGGTTTTGGGCAAGGTATCTTGCTTCTGTTGCCTCCTGGTCAGCTACCTCTTTCAGAATTTCAGGTGACCATGTCTCAGCCAGGCCTATCGTCTGAGGGAAAGTGGTGGTAGGTGAAGCCTTGGCTCCTTTTACTGCCCAGTTTGCCGGACCACTGTAAGCAAGTCCGTGTAATCCCTCGACGGTTCTTGTACCTGTTATCCCGAGCCGTGGAACAGCCAGCCTTGCAGAGAGACAATTAAGTTTCTCATCAATATTCATCAGGGAAATCAGGTTATCGATCCTCTCCTTTTCTGTAAGGTGCGTATCCTGAAAAGGGTACTTTTGTGCATTCAGCAGTTTGCATAAAGCTAAGATGACAAGTATCAGCAGACTCTTTTTCATTTTGACTAATTTTTGAATCGAAGACAGTTTTGTGAAACCTGAATAGATTAAAATTAAGTATTATCGGGAGACGATCGTTAAGAATAATTATTCTTTATTCCCAACTGATTTGACTCAGCTGCTTTGTAGTTTAAGAATTAGATTTTCATTCAAGCAAAACAAAACAACTTAAAGAAGATAAATTAACGGTTCAGAATAATCCTTCTGATTAAGACAGTAATACCATTCTGGTCGATAATCCTAAGAAAATAGACACCATTTCCGGTCCAGGTGCAGGTGTTGAAATCCTGTTGTCTCAATATTTCCGAATTATATACAACCACTCCGGCAAGATTACTTATCTCCATCGAATACTTTCCTTCGGGAAACAAATCACCCGTTTCGATCATAAGATGATCCTTCGCCGGATTTGGGTAAATCCTGATCCCCTCAAAATGGGAAGCGTCTATCCCTGTCGTTCCGGCATTCTGGGTCACATTAACAATAACATTATCCACCCCTGTTCCTGAAAGTGTAACAGTTGAAGAACGCTTTACAGCACCAGGGTTTGAAGCAGCTGTGAGTGTGACCGGTCCATTAGCCGATCCTCCTGTAGCATTGGCCGTTAACCAGTTTTGGTCAGAGACCAGACTCCATGTAATATTTGAAATTACAGAAAATGAAGCAGTACTGTTTTCAGGAGCTGAAATAACAAGGGCATCAGTGGACACCTGAAGTGATTGCTTATCAAATACTGATACACCGTAATTGGTTCCAAACCATTTATTATCACTTTCATCGGAAGCAATGGTGTAGACTTGTGGGTCAGACAGGCCACTGTTAAAGGGGGAAAATGTCTCCCATACAGTATTGTCAAATTCCGAGACACCACCCACGTAATTACCAAAACCAAACCATTTATTTCCTCTCTTATCGATCACAACAGCCACTGTATGCGGCTGCGAAAGTCCCTGTGCCATATTGTATGTTGACCATATTGTGCCGTCAAAGCGCGAAACCCCATTGTCTGTACCAAACCATTTTATTCCGGCAGCGTCGATGGAAATTGAAAAAACGGTATTATTGGCCAGCCCCTCAGCAGTAGTATAACTTGTCCAGGTTGTTCCGTCAAACTTAGTTACTCCTGATCCACCCGTACCTAGCCATTCATTCCCTTCCTTATCGATTGCTACGGCATAGAAATAGTTTTTAAGGCCCCCCTCGGTATCCACCCAACTGGCCCAGCCCGAATCGTTCAAGCGTGAAAGACCTCCCCTGGTACCGAACCATTTATTGCCCAGTTTATCAAAAGCTATCGACAGGATATAATCATTAACAAGGCCACTGTTGGTACTTGTATAAAGGGTCCAAAGTGCCCCGTCGTATTTATAAACTCCACTGTTGGTACCAAACCATATGTTATTCAGATCATCTATTGCTATAGCATTTATTATACTTCCACTTAGAAATGTTGTCCAACTGGTTCCGTCGAAAAGAGAAACTCCGTCGAGTGTTCCGATCCATTTTCTGCCAGACTGATCGACTGCTATTGACCTTATACTATTGTTTGTCAATCCGTTAGCAGTCAGATATGTAGTCCATTCTATACCGTCAAATTCAGAAACCCCTCCCCCGGTAGTTCCGCACCAAATTGATCCGGCAGCATCGGAAGAAATAGCTAAACCCTGGGCATGCCCTCCGTTGGGGATTGTATATTGGGTCCAATCAGTTCCGTTAAATTTTGCGGCGGCAATGCCATTTCCATTGGCTCCATCGAGTGCGCAAATAAGATTGCCGTCCTTATCAAAAGCAATATCCTTGAAGTCGTCACCCCAGTTGAAGGTTGTCCAAAGAGTACCATCAAACTTAAATATACCAAAGTATGTCGCAAACCACTTGTTATTCTGTGAATCGACAGCAATGGCGCCTATGTCGGTGACAATTAATCCTGAATTACTTGAATTATAAGTTGTCCAGTTTATCCCGTCAAAACGGGAAACACCTGCTCCCATGGTTCCAAACCACAAAACACCCAGCTTGTCTATTGCAATGCTTCTAACATTATTAGATACGAGCCCTTCGATTGTAGTATATGAGGTCCAGGTTGTCCCTGCAAATTTCGAGACCCCGTTACCACTGGTTCCAAACCATTTATTACCTTCATTATCTATGGCAATAGCCATAACATTATTGTCTGTTAACCCGCTGTTTAAAGTAGTATAATTAGTCCAGTTGGTTCCGTCAAATTTGAATACACCATACGACAGAGTTCCAAACCATTTGTTGCCCGAAGCATCGGTTGCAATTGACATTACAGAAACTTGTTTACCTGAGACCGGATCAGGAAACTTAAGCGTTGACCAGCTGCTTCCTGACAGTTTGGTGACACCATCGGCAGTACCGAACCATTTGGTCCCATCAGAGTCGATGGTTATTGCCTGAACCGTATTGTTGCATAACCGGGTAGAGGTGTTGGCAACATTGTAATTGGTCCATTTCTGTGCCTGAATTGAATGAGAAACGATCAAAAAAACCAACAGGAGGTAAAGCTTTGCTTTCATGGATATTATTAATCTGATTTATACAATGGATAATTTTAGGTTTGTTCAAAACCGAGCCTTTAAATTACGTTATTAAAAGGATATTGAGTTGAGAATGCCGGATTATTTTAGTTCTGCATCGAATAATACCAGTTACATATTATGATAGAATCTCGGGTGAATATTCCGAAAGCCTTCCGAAAGAGACACCGCTGATAAGACCTTCCCGTCAAACTAAGAGGCATTAATGGCTTAATTATAAAATAGATAGAAATATTAATAATTTTTATGAAATACAGGCATATCCTTTAGTCTAAGAAGTATGGGAATTGATTACATTAAGGATAAGGTAAATAACATCCAGTCTCCTTAGCTTAAATGAATTCATATGTAGGATTCCCATTACTCATAAAATATAATCCGGCAAATTTATTTTAATATATTTACTGTCGTTATTCCCTGTTTGAATAACACCCTCTGATTACCCAACCAATTAAACCCCTGATAATGAATAAAATCTTTACTTTACTTTTAATCTTAATAACTGGCATAGAGAGTTTTGCGCAAGAGGTAACTGATACCTCTGCAATTTCACTGAAAACTTACACCTTAGGTGAAGTAAAAGTAAGTACCACCGTAGACAGGGCAACTGTTGATGCTCAAAAAATGCAGGTATATAATGCAAAAGATGTAAGCAGCGCATTAAGGACTCTTCCTTCCATTGTTATAAGTGCAAGTGGTTCACGAAATGAAAGTACAATCTACCTTAGAGGCTTTGATATCCGCAGCGTACCAGTATATATGGATGGCATACCTGTTTATGTTCCTTATGACGGTTATGTTGATCTGGCGCGTTTCACCACATTCGATATATCCAGAATCGACGTTTCCAAAGGTTTTTCATCAATGAGTTATGGGGCTAACACTATTGGCGGCGCAATAAATCTGGTAGGCATGAAGCCATCGCAGAGATTTGAGCTGAATGCTAAGGTAGGAGCTATGAGCGGTCAGGGTTACGAAACCAGGATTAATATGGGCAGTAACCTTGGCAAAGTCTATTTTCAGACAGGCTTTTCACTCCTTCAAAAACAGTATGTACCTCTTTCTGCAAATTTTGACACAAGCTCCCTGCAGAAAGATCACCATCTGAATAATTCATACCAGAAGGATATTAAAGGAAGCATAAAAATAGGATTTACACCAAACGCCACCGATGAATACAGTCTGAATTATCAGTATTCGCATGGGAACAAAGGAAATCCGATATACATGGGATCGGATAAAAATACAAAAGTCCGGTATTGGCAATGGCCGTATTGGGATAAACAGAGTCTTTATTACATATCAAACACCAGGATCGGTAAAAAGTCCGATCTGAAAGCAAGGGCATATTACGATCAGTTCAGGAATGAAATGAGCAGCTTTGACAACAATACTTTTTCGACTCAGAATAAAGCATCCTCCTTCAATAGTTTATATAATGACTACACTTTAGGCGGTAATCTTGAGTTTGCGAGCGACTGGAATCCAAAGAATCACCTTAAGGCCTCCCTTCACGCAAAAAATGATAATCACAGCGAACATAATGTGGGTGAACCTGTACGTCATTTTGCTGACAATACATTTTCTCTTGGGCTTGAAGATATTTTTAAACCAGGCAGAAGAGTTAGCTTTATTCCTGGCATCAGCTACAATCTCCGAAAGAGCCTGCAGGCACAAGACTATAATTCATCCGAATCAACCATAAGCAATTATCCCAAAAACCAGAATACCGCAGCAAATATTCAGTTTGCCAGCTACTACAAGATCTCGGATGCCATTAATCTCAATTTCAATATTGCTTACAAGAGCAGGTTTGCTACAATGAAAGACCGCTATTCATACCGTATGGGCACTGCAATCCCTAATCCTGACCTTAAATCTGAAACGGCCATGAATCTCGAGTTGGGATCAACTATTGAACTTGATGACAAACTGAATTTCCGCCCTGAATTTTTCTATAACCATCTCTACAATACCATACAAATGGTTAGTAATGTACAGGGAGATCTTTCGCAAATGCGAAATACCGGAGAATCTGTTTTTAAAGGAATTGACCTGAGCATTGTTTATCAACCCGTAAAAGTTTTGAACTTATATGCGACCTATTCTTATATCCGGCGAAATAACATCAGCAATCCTGAAATTCTCTTTATCGATGTCCCCGATAACAAGCTTTTTGCCTCGGCTGAATACAGCATCGCGAAAAAAATGATAATAACCCTCTTTGGAGAGTATGATTCACGGCGTAATAATGCCAGTGACGGAACGAGAGTTTCCCCGGGATATTTTGTAATGAATGGGCAGTTATCATACCATTTTGTACATTCTCTCACAGCAGAAATCGGAGTAAATAATATGTTTGACAAGAGTTATACCATTGAGGAGGGATATCCACAGGCAGGAAGGACCTTTTATGTCTCATTATATTTTAACCTGCTCTCAAAGACGAAGAGATAATAAAAAGGCATATAATATTTTATAATCTTTTATTATCTCCTCTAATGAATTGACAGGATACAATTGAAACAAAAATA
Source organism: uncultured Bacteroidota bacterium (assembly GCA_903865465.1). Classification (GTDB taxonomy): domain Bacteria; phylum Bacteroidota; class Bacteroidia; order Bacteroidales; family VadinHA17; genus LD21. The sequence continues at coordinate 62 of CAIPJU010000505.1, read as the reverse complement.
GAATTTTACAAAATCCATCACCAAATCAGTCGCCCAAAAAAATTAGAAATAGTAACTTAGGC
>CAIPJU010000504.1 GCA_903865465.1 uncultured Bacteroidota bacterium | reverse complement strand
CGATCTCTATTGTGGTAGTATCCAGTAGATGAATTGTAGGTATAACCACCACCTCCTCCACCTCCAGCCATATTTCCAAAACTCATACCGCCATCGCAGAGCCAGTAAAAATATGCATCAAAAGCGGCATCAGATTCATCCCTGGCTTTCATCAACATACCTGATGGGTCTGTATACTTGAGTGGGTTATTAAGGCAATAAGCATACCAGTAAAGATTTACACTATTTGCATGTTCAATTAGCATCCCTACTTTATCTTTTCTTTTAACTTTTCAGGAAAGTCCTGATACATTGTCACATCTTTTTTTTGAATATAACCTAAAAATCCCAATCCGTTTTTAAACACAGACCACCATTTCTTTCCAATTGGACAATAATTGAACACTTCGTTAGGTAATAATCGATTAGTCACTTTGGAATTCAAATCAGGTTGTTCATGAAGATCAATGTAGGCATTTTTTTTAGTATTTATTATGCCTGCCCATTTAAGTGATTCGAGATCTACATATTCATGATTTAATTTAGGATAAAGTTCTTCACCACTGCTTAGCCATATTCTACAGATATATGCATAATCTAGACCCATTAAAAAAAATATTTGTTTATCGTCACCAAATTTCAAGATGGCATATTCTGAGAATCCATAGCCTTCATCATGCACTTCCATTTTACTAATAAGTTTTGTTATGCTGTCATATGAAACATCGAAGGTTAACTCAGTATAATATTTCTTTAATTCTTCATTGCATATTTCTCCTGGTCCGGAATAAAAATTCGAAAATTCTACTTTTTCCTTATTGTATAAAATATCATAGAATTTCTGCACCTTTTCTTTAAACACGCTAATAATATTATCATCATCCTGACTGAAAATGTTAATTGATAATATTACACTTATTAATAAGAAGGATATCCTTTTAGTTTCCATAACTAACTTTAATATTTAATGTATGATTTGGTGAAAGATCATAATTGCAAATTCCATTTAAAAAATCAAAAAGCTGATCGTTTCGATCTAACCCAATACAACCTAAAGTGCCATAATGCATTCCTGGGTGTATTAGCATGCCATTTCGACCAAATTGATCATTTAATCGAACTATAAACCCCCATCCATCATTACCTGAATATGAAACACAATTTGAAAATTCTAATTTAAAGGCTGTCCAGGTCCCAGCATTTATAGTGTGACCACCTGCTGGATATTTTCTTGTTGGACCGGTACCACTAATTGCGCTATATGGCGTGCATGACCTATTTCCATACCTGTCATATTGTATCCAATCTAGTGTCCCTTTTGAACTATACTCATTTTGCATTTTTCCATGATATTCCGCCCAAGTTCTTGTCATATCCGGCATTGTTGCCAATGAGGGCATACCAAAACTTTCTAAAGCTGTAGGTGTATATAAGGCAAAATTACGATGGTCATAAAGAAATGAAGTGCTCGTATGATACCAGTCGCCATCAACATTTGAGAATGTAAAATATTGATTACTAGGAGTGGCTGACCACAAACTTCCTAATAAATCATCCATTGTATAATCAGCGACATCGTAATAACCACTACCCATTGTACCATAATGGAATGTATGCCCACCTCCACCTCCTCCACCTCCGCCACCGGCCATATTTCCAAAACTCATACTGCCATCGCAGAGCCAATAGAAGTAAGCGTCAAAAGCAGCATCGCCTTCAGGATCCCTGGCTTTAGCTAACATTCCAGAAGGATCAGAGTATTTAAGTGGATTATTGAGGCAATATGAATACCTATTAAAACTCTGTGTATTACCTGCATCCTGGTTATAATTATCCGGATTGAGAAATTGCCCAACCGTAGCGTCGTATAACCTGCCGTTCATATTGATGAGACTGAACCACGGGAGATGTTCAT
>CAIPJU010000503.1 GCA_903865465.1 uncultured Bacteroidota bacterium | reverse complement strand
CTATTCAGAGTTCCCTTCAAATGTGCAGGGAGTCAAATATGTACCTTTCTTTAAGGAATGTCAGAAGAAGGATCAAAACGGGACTTTGATTGATACACAGAGTTTTATCACAATTCAAAGGAATAGAGGCAATGTGGTCAGAGAAAATATAGTCTATTCCAATAGCGACCCTCAGGATATATCAGGTTCTGGTTTGCTGATTACTGAATTGATCACATATCCTGTTGGTCATGTGTCACAGGATATGCATAAGTATGAGATTATTAAATCAAACAAGCCTATCGCTGGCTTGGAAATACGCGACGAAAGTACAGGTACAACGCGGATTCTGGGATATTTAATTGTTAAGAATCCGAATGATCAAACGATGGGGAGAAGGAATATAATTGACCTTACTACAGAAAATATTACTAATCAGGCAATTGTTGGAATCGATTTCGGGAGCAATAACTCCTGTGTTCACTATAAAACAGGAAATGCAGGCGTAAAACCCGTACTATTTAAAAACAGGCGACTTGCCCTGGTCGGTATCGATTCAGAAAACAATGGAATAGCAGAAAGGGATGAACTCCTGTTTTTCTCAAATGAGTCAACTATAAATGGCCAGGTAAAATCATGGCTTCACGAGCATGACTGGAATTTTGTGGGGCCAAACAGGGACAAGGAAATTGCAGGAGGAGTGCCTGTTAATGAGAAAAATATTCTTGTCAAGGAAATGGACAAACAGACCATTACTACCCAGGCAGGTACTCTTCATTATAATATGAAATGGCTGGCCGGGCCGCTGGGACTTTCGAAGAAGACAGCATACCTTAAAGCCTTGTGGTTGAGTGTCTGCGCTGATCTCTACGCTGAAAAATGCCTCCCCGTTGAATTAAGGTGGTCATTCCCTGGCTCAATGTCATCCACTGATTATACCCAATACAATACTATTTATAACGTTCAGCTTCCTTTAACAACACCAATACTGAATCCTCAGACAACGCCAAAAACACGCCTGAAACCCTCTATTATTGTTGATCAGACTGAGGCTGAAGCTGTGTGTAAGTTTGCATTAAGTCAGAATTATGGTTTGAACAGCACAAACCTCTTTCTGGGTATTGATGTCGGAGGCAGCACCAGTGATATTTTAATTCTTGCCCAGGATATAAATAATGATAATGAGGCAAAATTGTTTAAACAAAGTTCTGTCAGGATTGCAGCGGGCGTATTCTTTGATGCAATTACAAATTCTCCTTCGTTCAGAAAAGCAATTTTTGATTACCACCAGCAGCAAAAGAGAATCAAAGTTGAAAACATAAGGGAGATTCAGTCTGCAGGTCATAAAGCACCTTTTTACCTGAACAGCGTATTTGATCAGCTTTCGGATGCAGATTTTGCATTGTTTTATACCTATATCGGAAAAGAGGCATCTTTTGTTTTTGCCCTGCCTGCATACGTAACAGGTCTTTTACTCTTCTACGCAGGAAAACTTACTGCAAAAACGATAAGGGATAATAACCTGACGACTGTAAAGGATATTCATCTGCTTCCTTATGGCAAAGGAGGACGTCTTTTTCACTGGTTACAGACATTCCCGGGAAGCTCACTTACAAATTCATACTTCGAAACCTGTTTTCGTGCCGGTTTTGGTGAAAATGGTGAATTGTATTCTTTCAGGTACCGGAATATAATGGCGGATAATAAATCGGAAGTGTCGAAAGGACTTGCAGTTGAAAACACTTTGATTTATGACAGCAATATCCGTTTTGAATCGGACATTTTTGCAGAGAAAAACATTCGATATCTTCAGAATGGACAATATATTGAGTTCAGGGAAGATGATATAATTTCAAATGAATATTTTGAAAATGTCAGGAAATTTGAATTTCCTGAAAAACTGGAGAATTTCGAAAAATTCCTCAGGATTTTTATTGATTTTATTGGACACAAGACTGGTTTGGTAAGAAATATTGCTGCCCTTGAATTCAGAAGCAAGGAGTTACGCGAATTGCTCGGCTCCTTCATTGAAAACGATCCTGAATACAGGAAAGCTTGCAGTGATAAATTAATTACAAACAGGTTCGAATACCGCTTCCCTATTTTTATTGCTGAAGGCTTATGTTATCTGGAGAAGGTACTTATTCCTGAAATTTTTAAATCTTAACCCTGACATGGATAATTATTTGGTACTTCATATTGATTTAGAGTTTATTTCCGCGATAATATGCAAGAGCAACTGAAGTTATATTCGAATTGAAAATGGGAATGAAGAATTATTATGGTTGTATTTTTTTAATGATCCATATCAGAACAGGATTACCTATGGAAAAGAAAATCGAAACCATTTCCATAAATTAGAGGATAATTATTATGGCAATTTCATAAATCAGGTCGTCGATAACAATGCGAAATTTACCAGAAACGGTATTCAGCGACCCCTGATTGAATTGCTTGAGATCTCAGGGCTGCTTAACTTATTTATAAATAGATATAATGAGCTAACTCCCGATGCTTCTGATCAGCCTATTCCGACTCTGATTACTTTCTCTGCTTCATTAAAAGAAGAATCAAAACAAAAACTTGTTGAATATCTGACATCCAGGAACTTTTTTATTGAATCCGGCACAATACCCCTTCCTGAATTAGTAAGCTATTATTTTTGGAAGGAAGACAGAATTACGGCTAATAAAGGAAAAGTGATATTATTCCTTGAAGCGACAAATTCAACCTTGCATATAATGAAGCTTTCTTTCATAGAAGGTTACTTTTTCAAAGATCATAAAACAACTGAAACATATAG
>CAIPJU010000502.1 GCA_903865465.1 uncultured Bacteroidota bacterium | reverse complement strand
CTGTCAAAATGAAGTCACTCTTTGAGTAAATTATGTTTGGTGGCCAACTTCTTAACTTTCATAACTGTACGAGTAGAAACATTTACCACTTTAGCAACTTCACGAACGGTTAACCCTTTTTTCAAGGATTTTAAAACATTTACACTCGCCTCTTTTTTTAAAAAACCACTTTCAGTCTCACAAGATCCTTTGGGTTTTCCGAGCACACCCCCTTTTTGAAGGTAGACCTGACGGCCAACAGATGTACGTTCTTTTATGTTTTCCAGTTCCATCGAATACATCGAGCTGAGGACAGCAGTGATCATTTTCCAAACGGGGTTTCGCTGGTTGTTTGGGCGAGATTGTAAGCCGAGATTTTTAACAACAATATTGATACCCTTTGAGTCCATCCACTCACAGCAAGAAATACAGTCACCCACATTTCTGCCGATACGGCTGAGTTCTTCAATGTGTACTTCAGACACCTTACCATCTTCAATCAATTTTACCAATTCTTTGGCCTGTGGTCTTTCTTTAAATGGTATAGTTCCGCTGATTTTATCGAAAAGAACAAGATCGTATGATTCCTTGTCGGCAGTGAACCGATCACCGGTTTGACTCAAAGTGGAAACCCGGTTGTATTTTATCTTCATAACGTACTACTTTTAAACGCACAATAAAAATAATACATATTTGTCATATTGCCTAATATCCAGATGGTTAATTTGTGTTTTTCCTGCATTTGTTTTAATCTTGATTAATTTTAACACATCACATTGATTTAAAATTATTCTCAAATTTGTATTTATTTAATTTTTGAATTTATAAGCTCCATATGGCTGATGTTCACGACAAAATTACCAGAAGTTACAATATGAGCCAGATCAAAGGGAAGAATACAAAACCGGAGATTTTGGTTAGAAAATATTTGTTTTCGAAGGGTTTTAGATATCGCCTTAATGCAAGCAATCTACCCGGGAAGCCAGATATCGTATTACCAAAATACAAAACAATAATATTTATCAACGGATGTTTCTGGCACGGTCACGACAATTGTAAGTATTTCGTTATCCCCAAAACAAGAGCAGAATGGTGGATGAAGAAAATAAATGAAACAAAAATTAGGGATTCCAAAACTATGAAGGCATTGACCTTATTGGGTTGGAATGTAATTGTAATTTGGGCTTGTGAAATTAAAAACAATGAATTCCAAAGAGTTATAGAATTAATGTCTGAGATGAAAGTAGGCATCAAATCAACTTTATCGAGTGTTGACTGTTGAAAACTTACTATTGTTTTACTTCAGAGATTCAATAATTTTTTACGACCTTGCAATCATTATGAGTGTAAACTATTCTGACATACGGATTAAATTGAAAATTGAGGTTAATAAGGCTACAGACAATGACTTAGCTCAACTAACACATTATTTTCAGAACCATAAAAATGGGGTTTCAAAATACTTTGAGCCTCAAGCGAAAAATTACCTGGAAGTACTGCACAACAAGCTAAACATAATTGAAGAGACAGGTTTTCAGTATTATTTGCCGATAAATTGGGATATCCCATTTCCACCTACAGCAAAACCTAAGTTTAGTTTTATCGACTTATTTGCTGGAATAGGCGGTATTCGAATGGCATATCAGAATCTTGGTGGCAAGTGTGTCTTCACAAGCGAATGGGATACTTATTCAAAGAAAACCTATGAAGCAAATTTTGGTGAAATCCCTTTTGGCGATATTACAAAAATATCAACTGAAGAGATTCCTGACCACGATATCTTACTTGCGGGATTTCCTTGTCAGCCATTTTCTATCGCCGGAGTTTCGAAGAAGAATGCCCTTGGGCGAGCCCACGGCTTTCTTGATGAAACCCAAGGAACGTTATTTTTCGATGTTGCAAGAATTATTGAAGCCAAACAACCATCAGTTTTTATGCTTGAAAACGTGAAAAATCTTGTTTCTCACGATAAGCATAAAACATTTTACATTATTACTGAAACACTTAAAGAATTAGGGTACACACTGCACTATAAGATTCTGGACGGAAAACATTTCGTTCCTCAGCATCGGGAACGTATCATAATTGTTGGTTTTAGAAATTCAACTTTCAAGGGGAAAGAAACTTTTGAATTTCCTGAAATGAGCAATACCAAGTATGCGATTAAGGATATTTTAGATGCGGAAGTAGATAAGAAATATACACTTACAGACCATCTTTGGAGATATCTTCAAGAATACGCAATTAAACACAAAGCCAAAGGAAATGGGTTTGGGTTTGGAATGACTGACCTAAACGGCATTTCAAGGACGATGAGTGCCAGGTATTATAAGGATGGTGCTGAAATCTTAATACCACAGGAAGGTGAAAATCCAAGACGATTAACACCAAGAGAATGTGCCAGACTACAGGGTTTTCCTGACACCTTCATAATCCCAGTATCTGACAATCAGGCATACAAACAATTTGGCAACTCTGTTGTCACACCATTAATTCAAGCGGTTGGAAAAAATATAGTAAAAGCCCTCTTAGAAATCGATGAACCTAAAGCAACTTAAATCTCTGTTCATTGATAATGGTTGTAATAAAATCTACATCAAACGACTTTCACCAAACGACAATTCGAAGAATCAGGTTTATTTAGCAGGCAGTTTTGACATTTTAAACATATTGCCGATATCTGAAATCAAAAACGAAGAAGCTGGTGACTGGAAAAAAGAGAGATTTAAAGCAACTATTAAATTTTCGTGGATTGGTGATGACGGAAATTCTTATCCGGCACCTCAATCACAACTAATACTTTATCCCAAATACCCTGAAGTAAGATTTTCCGGATTTCTGGCTAGATGTAAAATGGCTCCATCGGAGTTGATGACACAACGTCTTGCAGATCGACTTTTATTTATTGGTGTAGCAAAGAATGGAACTGTCTTAGGTTATGTCGCTGCTCCGGATTCTGTAATTGCCAACGAGGTTGAAAATGAGAAATCACTGTCTATTTATGGGGTATTTAAAGTTATTGAACTGCCTGCTGTGGCCAATAACAGAGCACAATTAATTGCGGAACTACTACGTATCCATCAATTAGGATGGATAAAATCTAAACGTCTTGATGGTTACGGGAATGTTTTACCTTGCGAATCAAGAAATTGCGGTGGTTACACTTTAGAAGCTGAGTTGGGTATTACACCGAATGGATACTCTGAACCTGACTTTTTAGGATGGGAGATAAAACAATATGGAGTAACAAATTTTTCAAAAATTGACTCTGCGGTAATTACACTAATGACTCCTGAACCAACGGATGGCTTATATAAAACCGAAGGGGCTGAATCGTTTATTAGAAAATATGGATACTCAGATAGAAATCAAGTAGAAGACAGATTGAATTTTGGTGGCATCCATAAATCCGGCTTTCGTCATCCGCTTACCAATTTGGAGTTGCAACTTATTGGTTTTGACTGTGAAAGTGGTAAGATCAGAAGTACAAACGGACGTATAGCTTTGGTTGATGTTCACAATAATGAGGCTGCATCCTGGAGTTTCTCATCCTTACTCCTACATTGGAACAGAAAGCATAATCAAGCCTGTTACATCCCCTCTCTGTCTGACATTGAAAATTTACGACAGTACAAATACGGGAACAATATTAAACTTGGTATCGGTACAGATTTTCAGCTTTTCTTGGGGCAAATGGCAACAGGTAATATCTATTATGATCCCGGAATAAAAATGGAGAACGCCTCATCAAAGCCTGAAATAAAAAAACGTAGTCAATTTCGAATCAAATCACGATATCTTTCAAACCTCTATAAAGTAAATGAGCAAATAGACATCTGTGATTAGCCCAGGTGGATCTTTTCTGGGTATAAAATATCCATTTGCTTCAATTCAATGTACAAATTGGATACATTCCATCATATTATTGACCTAATTACCACCTTAACTCCCGCCAATTGATAGGGGGGCGAATTTTTGCCAAGAGGTTAATGTGCTTAATAAATTCTTTTTCTTTTCTTCTCTTTTCCTCTTTTTCTTGTTCCGGCGTAATTTTGTCCTTTGTTTGTAAATTTTGTTCGCTCATTGTATTTGTTTCTATATAAATAGTAGGAAAAGTGAAAATTGCATTACAGATTTCACTTTCCCCGAAAAAAAATTAATAAAAGGTTGAGATTCACGTTTGGGATAATACTATAAGCTCACAAACAAACAAGAGAATAAACACAGGATGAGTTCAAAAGCCTTAGGATACGGGGTTTAGCAATTGCTGACACACTTAGAACAGGAGGAACGAATATCCATCCATTTTACGACATAATTAATACTTCCAAAACAACCTTTTCATCCTCAATAGGTTAGAAAATAACCATTTTTTGAAGGAGCTTCGAAATGGATCTTCGATCTTATTGGTGAATTTAGTCTTTGGTACTTTTAAAAGATGCAAGTCCCAATTGATGATTGAATGATTAATCGTT
>CAIPJU010000501.1 GCA_903865465.1 uncultured Bacteroidota bacterium | reverse complement strand
GACTTAAGGTGTGTTAGCAGGAGGAATGCGACCCAAGCGCCAATTATGATTACCGAAGTGACTTTTTGAGGTACTATAAAAACAGTCGCATATTTTGATCAGGCAACTGATTATGAACTGGGCTTGTTATAATACTTTCCGGGAAAACAACGAATAGTGCTAATCTCTGACAAATCATAATCTTTTCAATTTATCAGCTTCACCCTAATTGAGTCCACCTTAAGTATCATATCAGTTTTTTTGGTCTTGTCATTGCCGGTTATCCAACAGGCAGCTCCGTTAGACAAGGAAGGTTTACAGTTTGCGATGGTATCGAATCTGATCCAAAGATGAAGCCATGGAGGGCTGAAGCTCTGAAATGCGGATATCGGTCTTCAATTGATTTGCCGTTAAAGGTTTTCGGAAAAGTTATCAGCGTACTTAATCTCTCTTCAGGGAATGTCCGGCCTTGATCTCCTTAAGAATTTAAGAAAACAAAATTATCTAACCTGGGTTCTTGTCCTATCTATGTATCCTGAAGAACAGTTTACAATAAGGGCATTAAAAATGGGTGCAGCAGGATATATCACTAAAAACAGGTCTGAAGAAGAATTACTTTCTGCCATAAGAAAGATATCATCAGGCGGAAAATACTTTTCAACGGAACTTGCAGAATTAATGACACTAAGCATGGATTATAAATTTGAAAAATTACTGCATGAGAAACTATCAGAACGGGAATATCAGGTGATGATTATGCTGGCTATGGGAACATCATCTGTGGAAATTTCCAAAGAGCTTTTTATCAGTGAAAAGACTGTCGCTTCGCACCTCTCAAAGATCATGGAGAAAATGGGAATGAAGAAAAACAGTGAACTTATTTTTTACGCCATAAAGAATAGCCTTATTGATTGAACTGACTGTCAGAATTATCTCCAAGAACATCTGTGAATCTTTTAATTCCGCTTTTTTCCTGATTTAGGATCACTATCATAATTTAAAACAGGCGCTTCACTCTCATTGAATAAGGGATTTCCTTTATACGAATAAGTCCGTCCGGAATATTTGTAAGAAATACACCTACAAACACTAGGTATTTCACCTATATTAAAATCAATAATCTGCCTATTGTATTGACCTTCATCCTGTGGTAAATTGAGATAGTTTAATAATTACTGCTGAATTCCATATTTAGTTTGTACTTATCAGAATTCCAGTTACTTAGGGATAGTCGGAAATTCCCAAATAATTTGAATTCCGGTACTGAAGAAAAGAAAGAGCAAGCTGAGGATGAATTTGGTGAGTGGTTAGAGTATTGCACCCTTCTATTGAAGTAGATGAGAAAGGCTCTCATCTGCTCTTGCGATTAACCACGCTCCAGACTTCATCTATTTTGATTTAATTATTTAACGTCCATGAAAGAGAGTAATCTTCGGTTTTCAGAAAAAAGAATATTTCTGTCTGTGTATATAATTTCCTCAGTTATCCTGCTTTCGTTGCTTTATATTTTCTATTTACAGCAAAAAGAAAACCTGAAATCAGGTATTAACAACGAACTGGAGTCTGTTGCCATACTAAAGGCTAAGGAGATAAGTGGTTGGTTAAAAGAACGTACCGCAGATGCCAATGTTTTTATACAAAGCCCGGTTTTTATCAATTATTTTCAACAAATTCTTAATGGTAAGAACAATTTTGGGT
>CAIPJU010000500.1 GCA_903865465.1 uncultured Bacteroidota bacterium | reverse complement strand
TCCCAGAATTTTGTTTTTGTAGGTAGAATTCTTTTCGAATTCGCTTACAATCTGTTTATAAAGAGTTTCAAATTCTTCAAATTCCTTTTTAGAGAGTTTTTTGGGAGGCACTATTTCTGCCAATAGAAATGGAAATTCGCTGAAAATTTCCAAATGGACGTTTTCTTTTAAAAACTTTTCAGTTAATGTAATGATTAAAGCCTCCTTAGCTTCTTTTAGTTCATATGATTTTAGGTGCCCCGGATTGGTAAAATAAAAAGTATGTGAGCTGTAAGGGAATTTATTGTCATCAAGGTAGTATGTTCCAGAACCTTCTTTGGTTAGAATAAAGGAAAAATATTCAGCCCTTAATCTGGGTGATTTGAAAGGGATTTGTGGGTGAATGTCAGGAATACTCATTATTGTAAAGTCTATTTCCTGTTTAAATGGTAACCCTAATGTTTTATATAAATCAGATATTTTATGATGTACTATTGTCTCCATTTGCCTGGGGGTATCATAATTATTGCCAACGTTCCTAGGCTAAGCGTGGTTGGTTTGTTAGTGAGCCTTGTGCGCGGGCAAACCAATAAATCTTAGCCCGTGTTATAGCAAGTGGTTATTCTGGTTTCAAGTCAAATAATTCGTAGTTTGCATTTCGTCCTCCTTCGTCAGTTTGTTTCAAGATGCCTTTTTCTACCAGGTCTTTTATGTCCCGTAAGGCTGTGTCGGTAGAGGTTTTGGTTATTTTGGCCCATTTTGAAGTTTGTAGTTTTCCTTCGAAATCGTCGAAGAGTTTGTTTAGTATTAAGCGTTGGCGTTCGTTGATTGGTGTGTTTTCATGTAATTTCCAAAACTCAGCTTTGCGCAATATTTTTTGTGTAGCGTTTTCAGTGGCGAGCATTGCATTTTTAAGGCAATGCAAAAACCAGTTGAGCCATTCAGTAATGTTACCTGAACTATGTTGCACTTTTTGCAATATCTCATAATAGCGATTGCGTTCAGCTAATATCTGGCTTGACATACTGTAATATCGTTCCCCGCTACCTTCGGCACTGGCAAGTAACATGTCAGTTATCGCTCTTCCAATTCGTCCGTTTCCGTCATCAAAAGGGTGAATGATGATAAACCAAAAGTGGGCAATGGCTGCTTTTAAAACGGGGTCGAGGCTTTTTTCGTTGTTGAACCAATCCAGAAACTTGTCCATTTCTGTTTTTACCAGTTCAGGCTTTACGGCTTCGTAATGCACTTTTTCTTTACCCATAGGGCCTGAAACCACTTGTATTTCGCCAGTGCGGTATCGGCCCACTTCTATTGCGTAAGGTCCGCTGTATCCTGTTGGGAAAAGAGCTGCATGCCAGCCAAATAAACGGTTTTCGGTTAAGGGTAAGTTGTAACGTTGGGTAGCATCCAGCATCATTTCAACCACGCCTTCGATGTGGCGGCTGCTTGATACAAGTCCTCCGGTGTTAATACCCAAACGCCTGGCAATAGAAGAACGTACCTGGTCATAATTGAGTAGTTCTCCTTCTATTTCTGATGATTTTATGATGTCTAATGTTAAGGCGGTGAGTGTGGCTTCCTCTTTGGCAGAAAATCCCAGAGCGTTCATTTGCCCTATTATTTTACCTTGCATAAGTCGCACTTCACCAAATACAACATTTATAGATTTGTCCTGCCACGAAAAATCTGTCCAGTTTTTATACTCGTAAATGTATTTTGCCATTATCTAAAACTATTGTGCGGTAAATATACGTATTAATTGCCGCAAATATGCGGCGAATAGTTTATTTTTTCACCGCAAGGGAACAGGTTGTCAAAGATCGTAATTATTGTAGGGGCTTTCTACCATTGGCAATAACGTTTCGGCAATATGGGGCGTGGCTGCTAGAGGGAGTTTCATGGTTCGTGCTGAGATAGTCTTAATTAAGTAGAAAATTTCCGATCAGCCTGGAAGACAGCCATGACCTATACTGCCTGTTGAACTAAATCCCTCCGGGATAGCTTTCCAATTAATCACTTCCATTTTATTTCATTTACAGCATTTAAACCCTAATGCATCAAAATTCCTATATTTGATTTCAAGATTACTACCTGCATCATAATTGATGAAATTCCAATTGCCTGATATTCAATAGGCAAAAATTAAAAACCGTCAGTAAGTACATA
>CAIPJU010000499.1 GCA_903865465.1 uncultured Bacteroidota bacterium | reverse complement strand
TTAACCTATTTATCGCTATGGGGATGTTATGGATTAGTCCACAAAATCGTCACATGGAGAAAACTGACATTTTAAAGGAGAGTTCCTAAAATGAATTCATAAAAGTCTGATTAAAGCTACTTCACTATTGTCATCTCATTAAGCAAATATCCTGCCCCCGCGAACTTATCGATCAGAAATAGTGCATAACGAATGTCGAGGCTGATATTCCGGCTTTGATCAGGATTAAAGGCTATATCGCTGGCTACACCTTCCCAGGCCCTGTCGAAGTTTATGCCTATAAGCTGTCCCTCAGCATTTATAACCGGACTTCCCGAATTTCCACCCGTAGTATGATTGTCAGCAATGAAACAAACAGGCATTTCACCATCTTTACCATATGCACCGTAATCTTTGTCGTGGTATAAAGCCTTTAACCTGGCCGGAACGTCATAATCATAGATCTCAGGATTGTCCTTCTCAATAATTCCTTTCAGTGTTGTATAGGGCTTAAAAGCAACAGCATCTTTTGAATCATAACCTTTTACTGTTCCATATGCAACCCTGAGAGTCAGGTTTGCATCGGGATAGAATACTTTTGCCTTATCAAATTCCATCTGAACTGTCATGTAATCGCAGTTTAGCTTCTGAATTTCGGAGTTAAGTTTGCCAAGTTCGGTACGAACATTTGCTTCAAGAAAGTCGCTCACATTTATTGCCAATCTGTAAAAAGGATCTTTCTTCAGCTTCGATATCGATGATTTACTGAATATTGCAACAAATGAAGTAAATTTTTTCTGGTCGGTAAAAACCGATTTCGCATATAATTTATCGACAACAGTTGAAAAATCACCTCCACAGTAATTTCGGATTTTTATATACTCGGAAGCCTGCCATTTAAGGTCAAGGTTTTCACCGTACATTGACATGAGGGTGACAAAAAGCTTCTTGTCGGTATCAATATTATAATTTCTGAAGAACCCATCAGCCGCATCATTCAGGTTTTTCTTTGCTGCTTCAATCTTTTCCACAGGGGCATTTGACCCATACAGACCGACAAGAGTTCTAAAACTACGTGCAAATGCAATTGCCTCAATCCCGCTGTTGAATACTTCAACCGTATAATTATTCACCATCGAAAGCACGCCAAGTTTGGGATAAAGTTCGCCGTAGCGTGGAAGCAGATTCCCATATTTTGAAATGCGATCCTTGTCCCCATTTATCCAGTCAGTAAGACGCTTTTCAAATTCTCTTTTTTTCTCGATGGTCTTCATTTTTTCAAGTCCCTGGCTCTCTCCTATCCACTTCTTCCATGAATTTGCCAGACCTGCTTTTTTCGCAGAATACTGGAGTCTGAGTAGTGGTCCCCGGTTCATTGCAGCTTCCATTATCTCAATTTTCTTTGTCCGAATGGCTATCATTTTGGGATTCAAATAGTTTTCTACCATATCGACATGGTAGGAAGGAACATATTCAGTTGTCGATCCGGGGTAACCAAAAACCATTGTAAAATCGCCTTCTTTGACTCCCTTCAAGGAGACCGGAAAATGAAAAAGAGGTTTAAATGGAACATTATCTTTTGAATAATCAGCCGGCTTGTTATTTTTCCCTGCATAGATCCTGAACAACGAGAAATCGCCGGTATGTCTTGGCCATATCCAGTTATCCGTCTCACCTCCGAATTTGCCGATAGCAGAGGGCGGGGCTCCGACCAGGCGAATATCCCTGTAAGTCTCATTAACAAAAAGAAAATACTGGTTCCCCATATAGAAAGGTTTAACAGAGGCTGTAAATCCTGTCCCATCAACTGCTGCTTTTTTAATTGAATCAATATTCGAAGCGATCTTCTTTTCTCTCGCTTCAGCTGACATGTCACTGTTTATGCCTTTCAGAACTATTTGGGTAACATCTTCCATTCTTTTCAGGAAGGTTACAGAAAGGCCCGGATTAGGCAGCTCCTCCCCTTTCGACATTGCCCAGAATCCATTAGTCAGGTAATCGTGATCGAGAGATGAATGGTTTTGAATCTGTCCATATCCGCAATGATGATTAGTGATAAGCAAGCCCTCACCCGAAATGACTTCCCCTGTGCATCCGCCTCCAAAGAGAACGACAGCATCTTTCATACATGCCTTATTGACACTGTAAATATCCTCCGCGGAAAGTTTGAAACCCTTCTCCTGCATGAGTTTAATATTATACTTTTCAATCAGAATGGGTATCCACATGCCCTCATCAGCCCTTGAATATGGGGCAAAAATGACAAAAAGAGAAACGATCAAGAGTATCCTGGTTTTCATTTTGGTAATAGCTGTTTATAAAGGAGTTAGTTTCTAAATTTCTAAGAAGTTAAATGTTCATAAAACATCTCATTTTTTGCTCAGTCCAGCCAGGAACTGTTCCAGCTCCCTGTAGAGCTTTTGAACCGGCAATCCTACTACATTGAAATATGATCCCTCAATGGATGAACACCCTATCAGTCCTATCCATTCCTGTATGCCATAAGCCCCTGCCTTATCGTAGGGTTTGAAGGATTCGACATAGTACTCTATCTCTTTCTCACTCAAAGAATCGAAGGTTACCCTGGTGGTATCACTGAAGGTTTTCTGCGAAGAAGCACAGCAGATGCTGACGGCAGTAATAACTTCATGGGTTTTACCTGAAATTGCCTTGAGAATCCTTACAGCATCTTCACTGTCAACAGGTTTTCCAAGAACCTCACCATCGCACCAAACGATAGTATCAGCGGTAATGACAATCTCGTGCTCTGATATTTTTCCCCTGAAGGAATCTGCCTTATGTGAAGCAAGATAGAAGGCAATTTCTTCTCCCCGCAGACCTTCGGGAATGGTCTCATCATAATCCTTTATTACAACTTCAAATTCAATTCCAAGTTCCTCCATCAGTTGCCGGCGTCTGGGCGATTGGGATGCAAGAATCAACCTGTATCCTGAAAGGGTGTCATTTATCATCAGCCAACAAGTTTCAATGAGATGATTAGCTTAACCAGAACAGAATATAAAATTCCTGCGATCATCACTATTTTCATGATCCTCCCGGCCAGATGAAGATGTTCCTTACTGCTGCTGAAGAGAAGCCTGTATATAACATAAATCAGTGGAAGAGCTATTGTTATGGTAATGTAAATTAAGGTATACAAATCATCGATAAAAAAATGCCATGTCAGGTATAGCAGAATTAAAGTAATTAATACAAGTATTGCCGATATGATCCTGGATGTAATTACACCAGTAACTATTGGAATGGTATTCCTGCCATATGCAATATCGCCTTCAAGATCCTCGATATCCTTGATTATCTCGCGTGTGAGGGTTGTAATAAATGCAAAGAGGGCGAAACCTCCTACCCAGTAAAAAATAATATTGATCGCCGGAAGGGATTCCGCATTTACAGAATAATACCTGTACAGTGCCGGCCATTCGAAAACAGCAACAAGGAGAGGTACCATTGCCGTCAGAATAGCTACAATAAGGTTTCCTATAAGAAACTGGCGCTTATAGCTTGCCGAGTAGAAATAGAGCAAACCGGATACAAGAAGGAAGAGTGTTCCAAACCAGAAATAGCCTGATTTCCATGAGATATAAAATCCGGCAC
>CAIPJU010000498.1 GCA_903865465.1 uncultured Bacteroidota bacterium | reverse complement strand
TGAATTGTAATATGACAAATAACGCCTTGAAGGGAAGAAAGATTCTGATAGTTGAGGATGATTTTGCTGGAAGATTGTATCTGAACAAGGTGCTGGAGAAGCATGAGGTAGTTCTATTTAATGCTGATAATGGCGCTGATGCAGTAAGTATTGCAAGAGATAATCCTGATATTGAAATCATTCTAATGGACCTTCAAATTCCTAAAATTGACGGTTATACTGCCACCAGCCAGATAAGACAATTCAGAGATAAAATTATCATCATTGCCCAGACTGCCAACAATTTGTCAGGTGACAGACAGAAAATCCTTAGTTCGGGCTTTGACGACTATCTTGTTAAACCCATTATGTCGGAAGAACTTATCAGGAAGTTGAATTCCTTTCTAAAATAATCTATATTTCTGCATGAATGGCATGCTAATCCCCTAGGTAAGCCTCTGTCTTGCTGAATTCATAACGGAATTCAGCAATTTCACCTCTCCATCGCTCTTTTTCAATTCCGGTATCAGTTCTTTTTATCAATGACTCCCTCATACCCGAGTCGCCCGAGAGTATGTCGAAGGGAATAAGATTATACTCATATTCATATGGGGGTTCCTTGAATTTCAGTGAACCTTCAGCAGACGTCTCAATTATAGCATCAAATATTTCGAGGGCAGTTTCAACCGGTTTGAAGCTTCTTATATCTGTTACATGAATCTGGATACCATGACAAAGCTCTCCGGCAAATTTGTGGAATGTGGGAATGAAATCATGGATTCTGAAAGCACATCCTGCGATTTTCCTGCCATCGAGGCTCTTTTTAAGCTTGTCACTATTTATATAAGGCGCGCCGAAAAGCTCGAAAGGTATTGTTGTACCTCTTGCTTCAGATAAATTAAGTGCCTCTATCAGCACAGTACCGGGATAAACAACAGCCGATTGAACTGTTGGCATATTTGGAGATGGCAAAACCCAGGGCTGGCCTGTATCACCGAACATCATCGACCTCTTCCAGTTTTTCATCCAAATTATGTTGAGATCGCACTTCGGATAGTATTTCTCCCTAAGCCATAATGCCATCTCGCCCATTGTCATCCGGTGGCATAAAGGAATCGAAGCTCCGCCGACAAAGGTGAAAAATTCTTTTTTCAACAGAGGACCATCAAACGACAGGGCTCCAATCGGATTAGGCCTGTCGAGGATCCAAACAGGAATACCTGTCTCCGTACATGCTTCCATACAGAGCTTGACTGTCCATACATAAGTATATAACCTGGCACCGACATCCTGAAGGTCAATTATCAGTGCTTCAACATTATTTAGCATTTCAGGAGAGGGCTTCCTGTGCTCACCGTAAAGGCTGTAAACTGGTATCCCATATACCGGGTGTTTCAGGCTGTCCCATTCTATCATATTATCCTGGGTTTGACCGTGAACACCATGCTGCGGTCCGAAAATTGCAGTTAGCCTGCATTCTTTACTCCGATAAAAAATATCAGTGATATGTTCAAATTCCCTGGTTATGCTTGGAGCATGACATAAAACACCCACTTTTTTCCCCTTAAGTGATGCAGGAAGATGAGAAGAGATTGTCTCCAGACCTGTGATTACCATATTATAAAAGTTTTGGTGACAAATATAATTAACACTCTCAAACGATATGAAAGGGTAAAATAATAATTAAAAAATGATTATTCTTTGCTAAGTTTGAAAATTGAAAGCAGGTTTGCCTTAACTTATGTATCAATTTTCTTTCACAGAGCTCCATGCGGGGGAAAGCTATTCTGTAGGTTTCCTTAATAATTATGTTTCCCGAAGATAAAATATATTGTAAAAGTCAACTGCAAAAAAGATAGTAATAAGTACAAAATATTCTGATATGAAAACCAGATTACTTCGGATTGCGATATTCTGCACTATAACAGGTTTATCCTTTTTCTCATGCACGGTCAGTAATAAAGGAGTTTTAAGTATTATTGAAACTACTGATATTCATGGAGTTTTCCTGCCTTACGATTTTGTTGAAAACAAAAATATTGATGCATCTGTTGCTTCCTGCTACACATATATTAAGGGAGCCAGGGAGAAATCGGAAGGTGTAGTTTTGCTCGATAACGGTGACAATCTGCAGGGGCAGCCTGAGGTTTATTATTATAACTTCATTGATACAGTATCGCCTCATTTGGTTGCCGAAGTGATGAATTTCATGCAATACGATGCAGGCACAACAGGAAATCATGATATTGAAGCAGGCCATTCGGTTTATGACAGGCTTGTAAAGGAGTATAATTTCCCGCTTCTTGCTGCTAATGCTGTCGATATAAAGACCGGTAAGCCATATTTTAAACCATATCAGGTCATCTCCAGGAACGGTTTACGAATTGCAGTATTTGGTATGGTAACACCAGCTATTCCTGAATGGCTTCCACCTGAACTTTATAAGGGTATGGAATTCAAGGATATGGTCGAAACTGCAAAGAAGTGGATGCCAGTAATCCTCCGTGAAAAACCTGACCTTGTTGTTGGATTGTTTCATTCAGGCTGGGATAAGTATGATGATAAAAATCGAAATAATTCAAAGGAGGAGAATGGCTCATCGGCAGTTGCTTATAATGTACCTGGCTTCGATATTATCTTCAACGGGCATGATCATAAGCTGGCGAATGAAAAGTTTGTCAACATTGCCGGAGATACCTTGCTGGTTCTCGATGGAGGAAGTCATGCCGGGAAGATGGCCGAGGCTGATGTCAGATTCACAGGCAGTAAAAAGAACGGTAAGAAAAACATATCGTTATCGGGCAAAATTATAAATGTATCCGATTATAAACCGGATCCTGAATTTGTCACGAAATTTCGCCATTATCAGGATACTATTTCAAACTATGTCCGACGGGTTATCGGATACAGCAAGGAAGATATATCATCGAGGGAATCTTATTTCGGGCCTTCAGCTTTTGTTGGATTGATTCACTCCCTGCAGCTGGAAATCACGGGTGCTGATGTTTCATTTGCTGCCCCTCTTTCATTTGATGTAAAGATTGCAAAAGGGCCTGTAACGGTTGGTGATATGTTTAAACTTTACCGTTTTGAGAATATGTTGTATACTTTGCAAATGTCGGGTGATGAAATAAGAAAATATCTTGAGTATTCCTATTCCGGCTGGCTTAACACCATGCATGATGCCGGTGATCGCCTGTTAAAGCTGCGTGCTGATAAAAGCGGCAGGCTTTCGATGAGTAATGGTAAGGCCTGGCTGAAAAATCAGCCATATAATTTCGACTCTGCAGCCGGAATAGATTATACCGTCGATGTCAGCAAGCCTGAAGGTGAAAGGGTCGTTATTACCGGCTTCTCCGATGGCAGAGCCTTTGATATGAACAAAATCTATAAGGTGGCATTAAATTCTTACAGGGGAAATGGGGGCGGAGGACATTTAACAGAAGGATCAGGCATCAGTAGGGAGGAATTGGCAAAAAGATTGTTATCCTCAACTGAAAAGGACCTCAGATATTATATGTTGAAATCAATTGAAGCCAAAAAGATTGTAAATCCTGTGACTCCTAAGAACTGGAAGATAATTCCTGAAAAATGGGCTGATAAATCTGCTATTCGTGACTATTCACTTCTTTTTGGTGGAAGAGAATAGTTCCAAGAGTTGAAATGGAAGCCGATTGAACAACTTTTTATTACCCGCTTCGTTTTAATAAATGTTTTCTAAATTGCCGACTTTTAAAACAGGACCAGAATTTCTTCTCTAATAAAAATAAATGCCGGAATTTACTGATACATATAATGAAGGAGCGCAGCTTCCACTTGTCGAGGAATTCTTTACAGATC
>CAIPJU010000497.1 GCA_903865465.1 uncultured Bacteroidota bacterium | reverse complement strand
GAGTGACAAATCCACTTTCTTTATCACCGGAGCTTTAACAGAAAACCAGTTAAATTATTTTAACAGGATGGCTTCAATCAAATCGCGCAATCACTCCGAAACAGTAATTCTTAAGGCTGGGGCCGAACGGCAAATTATGGAAAATACCAAAATCAACTTGTCTGTCGACGAAGAGCTGAACTCAGTCAAATCAAACAATTATGAAAACATTATATCAAGGAATAACTTTGTTTTTACTGCATCATCAGAAAGTAACTTAGGCAAAAGGATCAGATCAACACTTCTGATCAGGGAGACAATCGACAGGGACCGTTTCCTTAAGCCGGATTTCTTTACCGGCATCCGCTTCAGGGTATTTGACCATGAAGATATCTATCTGAAAGCCAGTCTTGCCAGAAATTCAAAGATACCTTCACTCAATGATATGTACTGGAATCCCGGCGGTAACAAAAACCTTAAAAATGAATATGCCAATCAATATGAAATCGGACTTGAACTAACTCGTGACATTAGCCCGGTGCTAAAGCTTAAAACTGAGGTTAATCTCTTCCGCAACTCAATAAATGATATGATAATTTGGCATCCGGGGGAGTCTTCATTCTGGACTGCTGATAATATAGAGAAGGCAAAAACATCAGGACTTGAATCAGTCATAAATATCGGATATAAAACCAACAGATTGACATTAAATTTAAATGGCGGCTACGGTTTAACACTGGCTTCATCCACTAAGGCTGGAAATTATTATTCAACCGGGCAACTTCCTTATATTCCTGTAAATCAGGCTAAGTTTTCAATTAATATATCATATGCTAACTTCTATTCACTTTGGAATTGTAATTTTACCGGCAGTAGATTTACTACAGGCGATAATGGGATTGCTCTTCCCGGATACCTTATTCATAATATACTCGCAGGAATCAAAATAAAAATGAAAGGAATCATCACAAATATTAGCTTTGATATTGAAAATCTAACCGGAACCAGCTACCAGATAATTGCACATTACCCTATGCCAGGCCGTTCATATAACCTTAAAATAGTTTTTGAATTATTTAAATAACCAATTTTATGAAGAAGATAATATCCATAGCATCTTTTTTTCTGATAGTTACATCGTGCATCAAACTTGGTGTAGATCCAAAGGTTCCCCCGGCGAATTTTACCATTGGAGGAGGGGTGCTGTTTGTTGATGAAGGAAATTTCAGAAGCGGGAATGGTTCCCTCTCATTTTATTCCTACGATTCCTCAAAGGTATTTAATGACCTTTTTTATGAGAAAAATCAAAGACCCCTTGGTGATGTGCCAAACTCGATTGCTCTTAAAGAAGATAAAATATTCATTATTGTCAATAATTCCGGAAAAATAGAAGTAATAGACCAGGCAACAGCAGAATCAAAAGCCACTATTTCCGGACTTATTTCACCAAGGAATATGGCATTCATAAATGACAATAAAGCATATGTAACAAGTTTATATTCTGATTCACTGGCAATTATAAACCTTTCGCTGAACAGTGTGAGCGGATATATTAACCTGCGAAGGACATCCGAAACCATTGCAGTTGCAGGAAACGAAGCCTTTATTGCAAACTGGGTTGGAGGTAAAGAAATTATGGTTGTCAATACACTGCTCGATAAGGTTGTTGACTCCATTGAGGTAGGAATTGAACCGGAAAGTATAACTATTGATCGAAAATTAAGACTCTGGGTTCTCTCTAATGGAGGATGGAGCAGGGAAAATTTTGCAAAACTTCAGGCGATTAATATATCGACTCATAAGGTCGAGAAAACATATGTGTTTCCAAACAAGCAGGCCTCACCTACTTCCCTGACTATTGACGGTATCGGACAGACACTTTTTTACCTGGAAAAGGGTGTACGACAGATGGATATTGAAGCAGTCAATCTTCCCGGCGCACCGCTGATACCCGAAGATGCAGGCTCTACTTATTATAAACTGGCAGTGAATCCCATTAACAGTGACATATTTGTGACCGATGTGCTCGATTATGTTCAGCCAGGTTTTATCCATATCTATAAAAATGATGGTTCTTTCGTTGGAAAATATAAAACCGGCATAATTCCGGGCGCATTATGTTTTAAACTTAGAATAGATACACAAGCCAAATGATTTATTCGAAAGTCTGGTGGCCATTTTCCTTTAGCTTAAAAATAACTGTTTTTTTTGTTTTTTGTTTGCCAATTCTTTCTTCAGGTTGTGTCAGCTCCGGAAATAATGGCTCAGGAAAAAATATTGATAATGGGAACCTTGTTACAATAGCTGAGAAATTTACTCTTGAAAAAGGTGATCTCTTTACCAAGCTCAAAATAAAAGACCCATGGCAGGGAGCAAATAATGTCACCCAGGTTTATTACCTTGTAAAGAGAGGTGATAAAATCCCGGACGGGTCAGATTCTTCCGGGGTAATCTTTGTCCCGGTAAGGAAAATTATCTGCACCTCGACAACCCATGCAGCTATGATAAAGGCTCTTGGTGAAGAGAATTCAATATCAGGAATGTCGGGTGCTAATTATTTATATGATAAAGCTCTTCGTGACCAGGCTGAGAAAGGTTTTATAAAAGAGGTGGGATATGATTCAAATATGAACAAGGAACTGCTGGTCAGAATTAAACCTGACCTGGTAATGGTTTATGGAGTAGGAGGCGAATCATCAGCTTATGTTGGTAAATTAAAAGAACTGGGAATAAAGGTGCTTTTCAATGCAGATTATCTTGAGATTTACCCCTTACGTAAAGCTGAATGGATAAAACTTTTTGGCGCCCTCTACTGCAAAGAAAGAATCGCTGACAGCCTCTTTGAATCAGAGGTCACATCGTATAATAACATCAGGGACTTAATACGGACAAAAACTACTGACAGGCCAAAAGTATTGCTGGGCCTTCCATTCAGGGACTCCTGGTATATTTCACCCGGTAACTCGTTTATAAGCAATTTGATAGCAGATGCGGGAGGTACTTATCTCTGGGAAAAGGAGACATCATCAGTTTCAATGCCTTTCGGTATAGAATCTGTTTTTATTAAGGGACAGGAGGCCCAATACTGGCTAAACACGGGAACCGCTTCTGATAAAAAGGATATACTGGCCCTGGAACCAAGGCTTTCAGAGCTGAACTGCTTTAAAACAGGAAATCTCTTTAATAATAACCTCCGTTTAAGTCACGACGGAGGTAATGACTACTGGGAGAGCGGCAGCGTTTACCCCCATCTTGTCCTTGCAGATATTGCATCAATTCTACATCCCGGAGTTTTGGCTAACCATGAATTGTACTTTTACAGAAAGTTAAACTGACCACTTTGCAGAAAAAGAAAATTCAATATGGGGGGGTATCACCCGAGAACCAGGCCAGGCGTCAGACCTTCATCTTTGCCATACTGATTTTATTTGTCGCCCTTCTGCTGCTTTTTGATGTATTATTAGGCTCGGTCAGTTACAGGCCGGGCGATGTGATAAGATCAGTTTTTTCACATGATAGCAGTGGTTTATCCACAATAATTTTCCGGTTCAGAATTCCAAAAGCTATTACAGCACTGATAGTGGGTACTGGTCTTTCGCTCGCCGGACTTCAGATGCAGACTCTTTTCAGGAATCCAATGGCCGGACCCGATGTCCTCGGTATAAGTTCAGGAGCCAGTCTGGGAGTTGCTTTTGTCATACTGGGTTTATCGTCGTCAATGCCTGTTGAAGGACTTAAAGGCCTGGGAAACTGGATGATGGTAGCTGCAGCTTGGACAGGAGCCGGAGCGGTGATGTTACTGGTAATGTACATATCTTCAAAGGTGGAAGATATAATGACGATTCTAATTCTTGGAATAATGTTTTCAGGAGGAATTTCGGCTATTGTAACAATCATGCAGTATTTCAGTAATGAATCGATGCTCAAATCGTATGTCATTTGGACAATGGGGAGTCTTGGAAACCTGACTGCCAGTCAGCTTGCAATACTATTAATATCGGTTCTTCTTGGAGCGATTATCTGTTTATTATCTGCGAAAATGCTCAATGCCTTGCTTTTAGGTGAAAACTACGCGAAGAGCCTTGGGCTTAATATTAAATTTGCACGGTCAATAATTTTTATTTCAACAAGTATCCTGGCAGGAAGTATCACAGCCTTTTGCGGGCCCATAGGATTTATCGGCATTGCTGTACCTCATGTTGCCAGGATAATCTTCAAAACGTCCGATCACCGGGTACTTATCCCGGGTACTCTCATTACCGGAGGAGGCTTAATGCTTGCCAGCGATATCATATCTCAGCTTCCCGGTTCCGGAAGGGTGCTCCCCCTTAATTCCGTTACATCACTTATCGGCATACCTGTGGTTATTGCCGTTATAATAAGGAACAAGCGATTTGCAAGGTCGTTGTAAATAATCCATAGTTTTCAAGGATAAAGACATTACCAGAAAATGAAAAGAGACGACGAAAAATCAGTAAGCCTGGAAAACCTTGACATTGGCTATATTGCAAGAAGAGATCATAATATTCTTCTTTCTTCCCTTACTGCAACTGCTGAAAAAGGGGAACTTGTAGCCCTGGCAGGCAGAAACGGGATAGGGAAGAGTACTCTGCTCAGAACTATCGCAGGTCTTCAGCCTTCTCTTGGAGGAAGTGCT
>CAIPJU010000496.1 GCA_903865465.1 uncultured Bacteroidota bacterium | reverse complement strand
CATTACCTTTGCAGTCGGAGGAGCCGGAGCCCAGAAAGAGATCGGACGTCAGATTGCAAAGAGTCTGGCAGAAAAAATTTCCAGAGATGAAATAAAACTTAACCTTGTTGCAGGTACAAGGCCCGAACTCAGGGATTATTTTGAGGTAGTAATGAGTGAGTTTGGGAGAAATAAAAATATTGAAGTGATTTGGTCTCAGGATACTGAGTCCTATTTCGATCTCTTTAACAATTGCCTTCATACAACTGATGTTTTATGGACCAAGCCAAGTGAACTTTCATTTTACTGCGCACTCGGTATTCCGATCATTATGACACCAGCTATTGGTCCTCAGGAAAAATGCAACCAAAGGTGGCTTATCGATATAGGCGCCGGAATAAAGCAGAGGAATCCCGAATACACTGATCAGTGGCTTTATGATCTTCTAAAAAACGGAAGGCTTGCAGAGGCTGCATGGAATGGGTTCCTGAAAGCAAGGAAATACGGTTCATTCAATATCCTTGAATTTCTCGGGAAAGGCCATTTTCAATTCAGCAACGACCCTCTTAAAAGATAACTGTTTAATATTTAACAAATTCTTTACACGTTCGTAACAGCCTGGTTACAATGGCTTCATACATTTGATCTGCATAACAAAACAATATGGTTACAGAAAAATATCTTTTCTTTTATCTTAAGACAGGTGGAGGACACCTTGCTCCGGCCAGGGCAGTGGCTGAGAGAATTAAATCAAAACAAAAGGGAAAGACTGAGATTATCCTGTCTGATGGTCTTAAGGATGCAAAACCATATGTCAGAAAAATCATAGAGGATGGCTATAAAACCTCAGTTAATAAAGCTTTATGGACATATGAATTTCTATATGCACTTCATAAACTTACCTCTGTTTCACGCCTTACTTCCGCTATTGTGGCTTTCTTCCTTAAACCCGGAATTGAAAGGCAGATACTCAGTGAGAAGCCTCAGAAAATAGTGGTTTTTCATTTCTTTATAGTAAAACCGGTGTATGAAATCATTGAAAAGCATAAACTTAATATACCGGTTCTTACTGTTGTTACCGACCCCTTTACTGCACATCCAATATGGTTTCTCAGAAAGGACCAAAAGTTCATCCTTTTTAGTGAATTGCTAAAAGAAAAATGCATGAAAATTGGAATTGAAAAAGAAAACATGAAGGTATTTCCTTTTATTCTCGACAAAAAATTCTCCCGAAAGCTAAGCTATTCAAAGGTGCAGGAAATGAGGAAAAAACTTGGCTTCAGACCGGATTCGAGAATAATTTTAATTATGGGTGGAGGTGACGGAATGCCAAAGGGGAAGAAAATTCTCAAGAATATCATTACAAGTAATCTCAATGCTGAAATAGCTGTAGTATGCGGCAGCAACACAGAAATGCTTGAACATATTGAAATAACTGCAAAAAAACACTCAGCCAAAAACCTGAAAGTTTACGGCTACGTCGATTTCGTACACTCCCTCATTAGCATTTCAGATTTGGTTATTACAAAATGCGGAGCTTCCACCTTCATGGAAATACTGCTGATGGGCAAAATTCCGGTAATCAACAACTATATCTGGGAACAGGAAAAGGGAAATATGGAATTT
>CAIPJU010000495.1 GCA_903865465.1 uncultured Bacteroidota bacterium | reverse complement strand
GGGGAGGTAAAGAAGAGGAGGGTACCAGATTTCAGGAGTACTCTGTATTGGAATCCCTCTGTTCCTGTTGATAAAAATGGAAAGGGTCGGGTTGAATTCTGGTCATCGGATGCCACTGATACTTATGTGATTAATATACAGGGAATTGGAGATGACGGTAGAATTTTTTCTGCCAGAAAAGTAATTAATGTCAGGAAGAATCGATAGTATTCAGTCTCCCCGGTCATTGGTTTTATTACTTCCAAATGTTCTTTTCTCAAATTATTTTATTTGTTAAATTATATTAAAACATATTATATTAATTTACCAGAACAGGATGTGCGACAAACTATTTTATAACTTTAACAATTAATCTATTTTATTATTCCCTTATTTTCTGATCTATGAAAACTACCTACCTGTTTTTTGTTTCATTATTCCTTTTATTATCAATAACATCGTGTACGACAGAAGTAAAGAAAGAAGCTGTAAAAAAAGCTGAAATATCAGATTTTCTTGGGCAGTGGACCATTGATGTAAAAGGTGGCGGAGTAAGCTGGCTTGAGGTGCGACAGGAAAAAGGATATCTTGATGGGGATCTTCTCTGGATTGGAGGGAGCGTTCTTCCGGTGGCAGATGTTTTCTTTAATGGTACCGACAAGCTTATTGTAACGCAGAATGATATAGTCGTCAGGACGAAAGATGAAAAAGAGCAGCCATTGAGATCACAGACGCTGACAAGCTGGCTGGAGGTTGAAAGATCTGGGGATAAGATTAAGGGATATAAGCTTCAGCCAAAAGGTGATGGCACTGGTGTTGATTCCGCTGCATTTACGGGTACTAAACTAATTGCTCCTCCGCCTGCACCTGATCTTTCCAAACTCAAATTTGGAAAACCGGTCGAACTATTTAACGGTAAAGATCTGACGGGATGGAAACTTACTGAAGAGAAACTGAAAAACGGCTTCTATGTGGCAGATGGAATTCTTGCCAATAATCCTGCTCAGACGGAAGGTCAGCCTCATATCCAATACGGTAATCTCAGAACTGTTGATGTATTTAATGACTTCAACCTGAAACTTGAAGTTAATGTTCCGGCAGGGAGTAACAGCGGCGTTTATCTCAGGGGTTTGTACGAAATTCAGGTTCTTGATTCTTACAAAAAGGAGCTTGATCCGCACAACATGGGCGCAGTTTACAGCCGTATTAAACCGGTTGTTGCCGCTGAAAAGCCTGCAGGAACATGGCAAACACTCGATATAACACTTTGCGAGAGACATATTACAGTCATTCTCAACGGAGTAAAAATTATTGATAATCAGCCTGTTTATGGGCCAACTGGCGGAGCAATAATTTCTGATGTAAATTCTCCGGGCCCAATTTACCTGCAGGGTGATCATGGAGTTGTTTCATACCGGAATTTTTTGCTTACTCCGATTATTAAATAAATTTGTCTGTCGAATCAAACCTGATAGTTTTATTAAAGGTGAAGTCAATCTTGACAAATATCCTGGGTATTGTATAATTTAATGGTCAGGTCATAAAAAGCAGTATGTTCAGATTCAGAGTTTTAAATATTTTACTGGTAATTAGTTTCCTGTTTTTCCTCTCAACAGGGAGCTATGCATCCGGAAGTGTAAATAGCAATAGTCCTGTTCTCCGGACTGATTCAGTTCCGGAAATTCAGTTGCTCTATAATGGCAGAGCCTGGAGGAATCTCTATCTAAGTGTCAAGGAAGATCAGTTCCTCTTTGCCAATGAATTTCTGCCGGGAACCATTTCAATGAATGGCAAGCAGTTTCGCAATGTGGATCTCAGGTATGATATTTACAAAGATGAATTGTTAATCCCCTTGAACCGAGGCGTAATTATTCAGCTGAACAAGGAAATGGTTGACAGTTTCAGTCTGGTTTTTCAGAACAGGAGCTATCTTTTCAAAAACTTCCGTAATGACAGCCTGAAACTGATAAAAGGATACCTTAATGTTCTATATAGCGGAAAAAGCTCCCTGATGGTTAAATACAGGAAAGAGATAGAATTGCTTGCAGTTGATAAAAAGTATGATCTGTTCTTTCAACAGCACAGGATATACCTGGTTAAAGATGGAGTCGCATATCTTCTTTCGGGGAGAAGAGATTTCCTGAAGTTACTTGATGATCAGAAATTGCAGGTCAGGAGTTTTATTAAGAAATACAGGTATCGAATTTCAAAGAACTATCCTGATAGTTTTGTGCCTGTGATCAAATATTATGATAGTCTGAAGAAATAGATAACTGATCAGATGAAATCTAGAATTATAATTTTCGTTGCATTTTTATTACTGTCAGGAACTATTCTCAATGCTCAGGGAAAATACATAGTAAACTGG
>CAIPJU010000494.1 GCA_903865465.1 uncultured Bacteroidota bacterium | reverse complement strand
CAATTCCATCCTAATTGAACCGCAGCTAAGCCTTCAGAAAAATATGTACGAAAAGAATAATCTGTATAATAGGTACAAGGAATGATTTCATTACCAATATTATCAATAAATCCCAATTTATATTCTGTATGATTATCTTTAATATACATCAGTTTTACAGCAGCTAGTCCCTCTGAAAAAGTTTCAACATCATTGTAAATAAGTTCCTTACCAGATAAATTAATATGAAAAGACTTACCATCTTCTAAATATACATATGGTAATCCCTTTTTATAAGTAGGGATTAAGATACTTTTATAAATACAAGGAATTATTTCTTCCCCAACTATATCAACAAATCCCCATTTACCACTATAATCTTTTACTCCTGCTAAACCTGCTGAAAATTGTCTAACCATTCCATATTTACAAGGAATAACAATCTTTTTATCCCTATCACAAAATCCCCATTTATCACCTTTCCTATACGGAATAAGAAAAGGGTCTTTTTGTAAAGCTAAAATCTTATTAGTTATTTCAAGCGTTTTATTAACTTTAGTAAGGTGATTTTGCTGCTGCACTGGTAGATTCCTGTTTTCTTCCATAATAACATATCATTTTAATTCTTTAAACATCGAACTGATAAACCACATATTTTCTTTTCACGATAATGATTTACGCTGGAATCAGAATAATCAAGTATCCGACCCCAAGCATACATCATACTATAATCAGTAGATGACCACCAATAACCAATAGTCCCAATATAATTGAATTTGCCATTGCCATTTCGTTGTTGATATGGAAGACCATTAAAGCCACTATTCATACGTTCCTGGATATTCTTTAATATTCCTGATGCTTTAATTTTTTCATTTGATTCCTGCCAACCTCCAAGATAATTTTCAAGAATTATCCATTCATCAAAAGTTGGAATATGCCATCCATAAGGAGATATATTTCGTTTATCAACTACGGCATACCAATTATATAATCGTCCTTTAGTTAATGCTGATTTTTCATTATTTCTATAATTGCAATACCCGCCAGTATTTAATTTACACCATTCCTCTAAATCAACTATATTTGGAATTGGCTCGCCATTCCGATAATGAGTAACTTTTAAATTCTCTGCCATCCAAATTTGTGTTCCTATTTTTACTGTCTTGTAAATATTGCCATCAATATCGGTAATGGTTCCTTCTTGATGAACTGATGGGTTTGTATTTTCTTCCATGTGTTTCAAAAATAATATTTATACAATCTCATTTGCTTTGGTATATGATTTCAACTGTTCACTCAATTTTTCATTGGTTGTTTTAAAATATTCATCCCAATCCCCAATACCAGCAATGGTTTTATAGGTTTCGGAAGCTTTCAGCATATTCAGTTCTTCTTCCATCTGGTCGCGCTTTAACCTAAGCTGATTCACCAGCGCAAGCAGTTTTGCTTTTTCGTTCACGGTGTCGGATTTGCTAAGGAATATGCCCTTTTCAAGATTGGTGAGTATGTCTTTTACTTTTTTCAGGTCGTTTTGTTTGTAAGCATTGTTCAGTTCTTTAAATATGCGTTCGGCTTCTTCCTGTTGTTCTTCGCTTACTTTATCGGGATGGCAGAGTTTGGAGGCTTTGCGGAACAGGTTCTTTATGTCTTTTTTATCTTCTTCATTCAGTTCGTTTATCTTTTCATCTTTCAGCGAAGCGTAGTTATTATTGAATTCATCATAATCCTTTTCAGCTTCT
>CAIPJU010000493.1 GCA_903865465.1 uncultured Bacteroidota bacterium | reverse complement strand
TGTACCCAGGGAAGCCATTTCAGCACCTGACACTTTTGCCCTGGAAATTTCCTCAACCTGAACTATGCATGCAATATTTTTTATCAGCAAATCTCTTCTCATTCTGAAAAATTAAAGTCTCTAAGGTAGCAATTATTAAAAAAAAAGGCTTGCATATCCATTTTTCTTTATCTTTAGCACTATGAACCAAATAATTGACCTATGAAAAAAACCTTTACTATTATTCTGATTTCATTGCTTGCACTAAGTGTTCAGGCACAGGAAAAGAAGATTAAGACCGGATGGAATTTCGCCGGCGCTCTTCCTGCAGTAACCTTTGACTCCGATCTTGGATTTCAGTATGGAGCCCTTGCCGAATTCTACAATTACGGCAAGCCCAGCAAATACCCTGAATATCTTGATCATATCTATACTGAGGCATCGCGTTTTACAAAAGGAAGCGGTATCTATCGAATTATGTTTGAGTCCAATCACCTTATAAAAGGTGTGCAGTCAGTAACCGACCTAAGTTATCTTCCCGACCAGGCCTATGATTTTTACGGATTCAACGGGTATGAGTCTGTTTATAATAAGCCCTGGATGGATAATACAGCTGGAAATAATGATTACAGGACAAGAATGTTTTACAGATATCAGAGGAATCTGTTCAGGTTTAAAAATGACTTCGCGGGGAAACTTTCAGGCGATCATTTGAAATGGGCCGCAGGATTTGCCTTCCAGAATTTCAAGACGGGATCGGTTGATATTGATAAACTAAATAAAGGGAAAACAGATAAGCTTCCATCACTTACCGACCAGCCTGGTCTTTTTGAAAGATACCAGGCCCTTGGTATAATACCTTCTGATCAGGCATCAGGCGGCTGGGTGAATACACTAAAAGTCGGCATCACCTGGGATAGCCGCGATAACAGGCCTAACCCGATGAAGGGAATATGGACAGAAATGGGTATCGAAGCGGCGCCTGGGTTTATGGGAAACAAATGGAGCTTTTCGAGGTTCTATTTTATCCACCGCCAGTATTTTACCTTAATTAAAAATGATCTCTCCCTGGTATACAGGGTTGGTTTCCAGACGAAACTCTCAGGGGATGTTCCATTCTTCTACGAATCGCAGGTTATTACCTCAAGACTCACAGGAGCATATTCTGAAGGACTGGGCGGATCCAAGACATTAAGGGGTATTCTTCGAAACAGGGTAATTGGAGATGGCTTCTTCATGGGTAATGTTGAATTACGATGGAAACCACTCTATTTCAAATTCTTAAAACAGGAATGTTATCTTGGACTCAATGGATTTTATGATTTCGGGGTAATAACCAGGGATGTAACGATGCCTTCTGATGTACCGACAAAATTCACAACTCTCTATCCTACTGAAAATTATACTGATTATTTCAAAACAGGTAAAGATAAGTTACATCAGAGTACCGGTGTTAGCGTGATGGTTGTTATAAACCGGAATTTCGTAATTGCAGTCGATTTGGGCAAGGCTCTCGACAAGCAGGATGGAAATATCGGCTTCTCAATAGGATTGAATTACCTGTTCTAGGATTTCAGAAACTCAGATCTTATACATAACAGCCGGAAAAATTCACAATGAATTTTTCCGGCTGTTTGTTTTTAAAAATGCTTAAGAAAATAACCAAGAGCAATGCCGAAATAATTTCCCAAAATCATTCCCAGAATTCCCCCTGTGATACCAGTAACAATAACACTCTTGTTTTTCAAGGCATTAGCAACCAAAGGAACAAATGGCGGAGAGAAGATGAAGGCTGCAGAAGTAATAAGAAAATTATCCGCATCAACTTTGAATATCTTTGCCAGTATCAGGTGAAGAACTAGAGAGCCGAAATAGCACCAGGTAATGAACAACACAAGATTAAGCATACCAATACCAAACATCGTTTT
This sequence comes from uncultured Bacteroidota bacterium, assembly GCA_903865465.1. Lineage (GTDB taxonomy): Bacteria > Bacteroidota > Bacteroidia > Bacteroidales > VadinHA17 > LD21. The sequence continues at coordinate 2,843 of CAIPJU010000493.1, read as the reverse complement.
TATATCCGCCTGCGAAGCAATGACCAGAGAAAATATTATTATCAGGTACATCCCAAGCTGGAAGGTCTTCTCAATACTGTTAATCTTTTTAACAAGAGAGGCAAGTATACCAAGAGTAGTTATTGTAAGGATCACAACCACCATTTGAGGTATCATGGGCAGGGCAAGGCTTAATCCCCCGGCAATCGCAAATATTATTATTGAAATCCCAACTGCCTTTAGCAGTGGTACCAGGGTCTTCCTGTTGAGCATACCTGAAAAATCCTCCAGGTTTTCCGTCTCCTGTGCCACTATTTCGGTATCGGATGTTCCCTCTGTTCCTTCATTGAATTCGGGGAGTATCGCCCTGAACAGACGCGGGGCAACAGTAATAAAGAAAGCAACCAGACCTGCTCCTATTATTATATCATAAGTACTGACTATTACAAACAGATTGGGATCGACATTCAGTGCCATTTTGATAGCAACAAAATTCATGGTTGCACCTGTATAGATTCCTTCAAACATGCCCGCCAGTTTCCAGCTTTCAGGTATCGAATTCTTCCATATAAAGAAACCGGCAGTTACCATTACAATACCTGAGACCAGGGCAAGAAGGACTGAAATATATCCTTTCTTTGCGTATTTAAGCCATTTCTTTATATCGAGTGAAAATAACAACAGAGGAAATGCAAGCGGGATAATTACAATTGGTACAGTATTCTGAACTGCACCTATCTGATTCACAAATTCATCTTCAGCCGAGATGGTACCCGCCGAGATGAGCTGAGTCATCTCAGCAGTTGGAATGGTTGATCTGGCCTGCAATGCTTTTTTATAACTCTCGCTCCCGGATGGCAGGATTCCGGAACTACCCAGAATAAGTCCAAATCCATATGCCAGAGCTATTGCACCAAGCTTCTGAAGTACTGTAATTTTCCTGCAGAGGAAGATTATCAAAAGTGGGAAAAAGATGTAGAAGAGGATAAGAAGGACGATTTTAATCATGTTTGTGCAGATAAGGTTTCATCCAAATATAAAAAAAGCGACCACATGAAAAGTGAGTCGCTTGAAAAATAGGTCTTTATACCTATCTATTTATCCTTGCAATCGCATTCTTCAAAACTTTTCTGATACTGTTCAATTGCCCTGTTACTCATACCCATACTCGAGAAGCCTCCATCGTGAAACAGGTTCTGCATGGTAACCTTTCGGGTAAGATCGGAAAACAGCGAAACACAATAATCTGCACACTCTGCTGCAGAGGCATTGCCCAGTGGTGACATCCTGTCGGAATAATCAAGAAGTGAATCGATTCCATGCACACCGCTGCCAGCCGTTGTAACTGTTGGTGATTGGGAAATTGTATTTATTCTGACTTTCCGTTCGCGTCCGTATATATAGCCAAAACTCCTTGCAATAGACTCAAGAAGGGCTTTAGCATCACCCATATCATTGTACCCGGTAAGAGTACGTTGGGCAGCAACATATGAGAGGGCAACAACCGACCCCCATTCATTAAGCGAATCAAGTTTGTATGCCGTCTGAAGGATCCTGTGAAAACTAAGAGCGGAGATGTCGAAAGTTTTAAGCATATTCTCATAGCTTGTCTGTTCATAAGGAATATCTTTCCTCACGTTAGGCGACATACCAATCGAATGCAGAATAAAGTCGAATTTACCCCCAAAGATTATCATGCTCTGTGAAAGAAGATTTTCGATATCTTCCATTTTTGTGGCATCAGCAGGAATTACCTGACTACCAGTGATTTTTGCCAGTTCGCTGATTGTACCAAGCCTCAGGGCAACCGGCGAATTGGTAAGCACAAGTTCGGCTCCCTCTTCCCATGCTCTGATAGCTACCTGCCATGCAATTGATTTTTCATTCAAAGCACCAAAAATTACTCCTTTTTTCCCTTGTAAAAGTCCTTCTCTCATTTTAATTAATTTAATTTAAACTAGTTAACAGCTGCATCAAATAGTTCCCTGGCATTTTTCATTGCCGTTTCGGTTACTTCAGCGCCACTTAACAATCTGGCTATTTCCAGTATCCTTTCATCATGTGACAACAATTTAACCCTTGTAATTGTTGAATCGATAGTATCATCTTTATAAACGTGGTAATGTTTTGTTCCTCTCGAAGCTACCTGCGGAAGGTGAGTAATATTAATTACCTGCATATAATTACCCATTCCCGAAAGTATCTGACCTACCTTGTCAGCCACTTCACCCGATACACCGGAATCAATCTCATCGAAGATTATTGTAGGCAAACCTGTACGCATTGTAAGAAGGGATTTCAGACTTAGCATTACCCTCGAAAGTTCTCCCCCTGATGCAATTTTAGCAAGATTTTCAGGAGAGACCTGCCTGTTTGCCGAAAACATGAAATCTGCCTGATCGATACCTGAAGGGGTAAATGAGTGAAGCTGGGTTAATGAAATCCTGAAACGTGCATTGGGCATTCCCAGTTGCTGCAGCAAAAGGGTAATTTTTGTCTCTATTTCAGGAATGATGCTTTGCCGCTGATCAGAAATTTCATGTGAAATTGTATTAAGAAGCAGGGTCTGCTTTTCCAGCATAGCCCCAAGGGATGAAAGATGTTCATCATCCGACACAATAGATTCTACTTTCCCGCTAATCTCTTCCCTCTTTATTATCAACTCTTCGAGATTACCCACATGGTGTTTCTGAATAAGCGAGTATAAAAAGTCGAGACGGCTGTTTACAAGGGCAAGACGTTCAGGATCAGCCTCGATTGAAGCAGCCAGTTTTTCAATTTCCCCTGCGAGATCACTAAGTTCAATATACGATGATTCTGATCTCGACTTAAGGCTTTCCCCATCAGGAAGAAATGAACTTACC
>CAIPJU010000492.1 GCA_903865465.1 uncultured Bacteroidota bacterium | reverse complement strand
GTGCAGGTGATCAATAAGGTTGAAGAGTATTACCGACTGTTTTCGTTCGATGGGGAACATCATAATATCATCAATCACTAAAAGGTCCGCGTTTAGCAATATAGTATATTCCCGGGACGCCGACTTGGTAATATCTTTCATTTTCAGAAGATGGTTTAGCTGTTCCATTGTCCTGAAGCAAGCCTTATAACCCTTTAGTAAAGCTTCATAACAAAGTCCGGCCCCGATGAAGGTTTTCCCTGTTCCACTGGGCCCCATCAGGATGATGTTAAAATTTTGTTCGAGCCAGATACATTCTCGCAGTTGAGTTACTTGTTTTCGGGATACTCCACGGAGATGATTTTCCTGCCACAGATCCAGGTCATGATCGGCAGGCAGTTTAGCGTTTCTGAGCCTCTTAGCAAGATTTTGCTGATTGCGGTGATCTATCTCTGCATTGAACAAGCCAAAGGCAAAATCAAGATAACTGATCTGCTGTTGCTGGGCACTTATGAGCAAATCATTCATTACCCCACCAGCTCCTGTAAGTTTGAGTTGTCGGGCAAGGCGACAAAGGTTTTCTGTTTTTGTTTCCATAGTCAATTAAAAATTTGGTTATAATCTGATATACTGCTGGTTTGTGGCTTGATCTTATACTTGCTGTTTTGAAGCAGGAGAACCTCTTTGTTTAATTGGAGAGGATCCAATACTGTGTCCCTTAGAGAGAGCAATACGGGTTCAAAATCAGCAGCCTTTGGAAGGTTATTCTCGAGACAATAAGTCAGTGTTTGGTCCATTTCATGTTTCGTGTATTTCTTCCCTGCTGATGCAATCATGTTAATCTGGTCGCGTGCATAACGAGGCATTTGTTTGTGTATATTTTCCAGGTACTCTGTGGCCTTATCCGGCTCGGAGAACAACCCTGTCACATGAACGATAAGTTGCATTACCTTTTTGCTATGATCGCGCCTATGGTTGTTATTTCGTACTTGCTGGCCTTTAAGTAATGATACCTCATGCCTTGCAATTTCTTCCCCGTCGATATTAGAGATGATCAGGCTATCATTTTGCTGGCGAACAAATACTTCAGTTTTGGGCTTCTGGAAAGTACCGTCAGGAACCGAGTATGAGCTGCCCTTAAAATGAATAACATTATCCTTTGTTACATTATATGTCGGATGATTCAGTGCGATGGCAAATGGTTGTTTTAAAGGGATTAGATGCGCTTTTTCAAGTTCCCATTCCAGAGCGGGTATTTTTAATGTAGTAGAATGTACCTTGGCATTAGCAGTCCGGCCAAGCCAATCAATCACCTGGTCGTTCAGGCAGGAAACACTATAATAAATCCGGCCCCTGAGGAAGTTGTACTTGATGTATTTAATGACGTTTTCTATTTTACCCTTACTCTGAGGATCACTCTTTCGACAGAAACGCACCTTAAATGGTCGGCTTTGACAATAGGCCCGGAAAGTCTCAGTGAAGATTAAATCGCCTTTATTTTCATTCACCAGCAACACTTTGTCCTGATCATAAACAAGTTCATGTGGATAACCTTCAAAGAATACAAAAGCATCTTCATGTTCTGCAATAGCTGTTTCAGAGATAAATGGGTGCTCGCTGAAAAATACAAACTTGAAGCGGGAACGCGACAGAACCATCGCAAAGAAGTAAACCTTTTTACGCTGGCCATCCACATCAGTCATATTATATTCGCCAAAGTCAACCTGAGCCTGCTGTCCGTAAGGCAGCTGCTCTACCTGACTGTACTCTCGGGTGTCAAAGATTTTTAGTAGCTGATGCTTGTTGCGTACATACAATACGAAGTTGTAAACTGACTTGATACTAACGTTAGGAAAGCTTGGGTGATGTTCTTTCAACCAGTCATGCACCTGTGCAGATGATGCATCCAGACACTGTTCCAGCCGGCTCTTGATATAGTCCTCATATGGCGCAAGTTTCTTTGACCTGGTCGATAAATGTTGTTGAAAATCCAGATACTCTTGTTCACTCATTGCTAACAATTTTTTTACCGTTCGTGTGTCCATTCCCAGCAAGGAAGCAATCTGGGGTGGGGTCATTCCGTTCCGGTGCCTGTGATGTAACTCGTGGTACATAATCCATTTATGATCAAATTTATTCATAGCTGACTGGTTTGGTTTAAATACCAAAAGTCAGATTAATTTCTTTGAGGCTAATTAAGAGCAATTTGCCCTCGGGCAAATTGCTCTTAAACCTCCAGCATTTCTTTTAAATGGAACTTAACGAAGAGAGGGAACTTGCATTCTTATTTACCGAATACTCGCATCCTTATTTACCGAAATCTTGCATTCTTAATTGCCGAAATCTTGCATTGTTATTTACCGTTTACAACAGGATTGAGGAAAGAATGAATCCATTACTTTATTAAGAGATATTCTGTTCTAAAGGATAAAAATTGATTCACTTTATAAAGAACTTAACACCACTTCATTGAATTCATGGATGTTAGCATGGTGC
>CAIPJU010000491.1 GCA_903865465.1 uncultured Bacteroidota bacterium | reverse complement strand
TGTTTTGGGATTTATAGCATAGTATCTTTGTCGGACAAACATTTAAAACTTTTAGTTATGGAATTTACAACTATTGCGAAAGCGAAAAAAGAAACAAAGTTATCTTACCTAGGTGGTATTAATACTTCCTCAAAGATTGCAAAAAACATGAAAGTCAACGTTATGACTTACTGTTTGTATTTAAGTCCTGCTTATACAAGCGGTTATGATGTATGCGAATACTCAACGGTTGAATGTAGGTTGGGTTGTTTGGCTACAAGTGGCAGAGCTAAAATTGATATTCGTTCTAATCACAATATCATTTCTAAGGCACGTATAGCCAAAACAAAGCTATTCTTCGAGCAAAGAGATTTTTTCTTTGGCTGGCTTATCGCTGAAATCGAAATGTATAAGCGCAAAGCTGAACGATTGGGTTATGTTTTTAATGTAAGGCTTAACGGCATTTCTGATATTGATTGGCAGAACGAAATCGCTTTTTTTGGATTGAATATCTTTGAAACATTTTCAGACATTCAGTTTTATGATTATACCAAAAATCATAACAAATTCAATAACAAGCCTTTGAACTATGATTTAACCTATTCGTATCATGGTCGGAATTGGGATATTTGCTTAGAGCTTTTAAATAAAGGCGTTAACATTGCAATGGTGTTTAATGTGAAAAAAGAAACAGAATTGCCTCTTACCTATAAAGGTTATACGGTTGTTAATGGCGATTTAAACGACAATAGGGTAGCCGATGCAAAGGGTTTAATCGTTGGTCTAAAGTGGAAAAGAATTGAGAACAAAGCAAATGAGGAACGTGTTTTAAAGAGCGTGTTCGTTGTCAATCCTACCGATGAAGGTTTCAATAAATAATTTAAAATAATCCCCAGACATGACAAATATCATTGTTTGGGGATTATTCTACTCTTATCTTTGTCAAACAAACTTTAATACTTTTAATCATGGAAACGAAAAATCTTACACCAACTCAAACAAAAATTATTGATGATCTGATCAACGAGTTTAATATAAAAAACGTTGAGGCGGAACCTTCCGAGTTCTCTTTCTTCGATGAGCTTTTAAAACAATCCGAAACTGACAAACAAACTATTGCCGATCTGCAAAGGAAAAAAGAGATTATTGATAATGAAAGAAAGAAAGCTTTACATGCCGATGGGAACACGTTATCGCCATATATTCAAAAATGTGGATTGGCGTTAAAAGTTGAGAATGGTTGTGTGATATTAATTAGTGATACAACTTCAAGCTCAAACAGTATTCGGCTAACCTATCAACTGAAAGAGAAAAGGATTGTCCTTCCTAGTGGTTTAGTAGCCTTTGATTGCTTAGGATTTGATATAAGATTTTGGTTTGTGAGAGAGTATGTAGAAGAGAATCTCGAAGCAATATTAAACAATGAGGCGTTTAAAGAACTGTTTCGGTATATGTACAATCATAAAAAATAATTTTCAAACATGACAATTATCATTGTTTCAGCAATGTACGTGTTGTATCTTTGCTGAAACATTTAAAACTTTTAATTATGAAAGAACTTATTGAGTATGCCAATCGGATTGCTAAAGAGCATCCCTCTTTAAAAAGTGAGATTAAAGGTCTTGTTGCCCTATGTATGGATGAAATTGATCAGGGTGAATCCGCCGATCATGAAATTGAACTGTGCTATGAAGACATCAGACAACTAATCGAAGATTGAAAATGGCAACACTTACAATCTTATACAGATATGCCGATGATATGTCACGGCAATATCCCGATTTGGCGAATCAAATCCGAGTTTCATTTGAAAGTATTCTTGAGCAATTTGACACAAGTATTGAATGGAATAATGGACTTTCCGAAGATGATATTATTGATTGTCACAAAGCCATTGCCGAGATTGTGCGTCAATACTTAAAAGGCACTACGCCTTTTACGAAATCCGAGGAGTTAAAACTGACTATTTTAAATAACTTTATCGACTATCTTTTTCACGATGAAAATGAGCGCAGAGAACACTATGACATTGCGGTGGATTATATACGTGAAGATCATGTAAATGAACTTGCCGAAATATTTGGAGAAACAGAAGATTAGTTCACATTTTAAATAAAAACATTATGCGACTGAATAACATTAAACTATTGATTGAGCGGTTTATCGAAACCTATTGTACTAAAGTAATGAACGAGGAAGAAAGTTCCTATGTCGAACTAATGATGGACGACCATAAATGTATCGAGTACGAAGGTCAACAGTATTATCTTGCCGAAGAATGTTCGCTTATGGATGAAAGCGATGAGATTCTAAAAGAAATGATTCTCAACACTTATTCAGTATGATACCAAATTGGACTGTCGAAAAAAAAGACGCTATTGAATCAATGCTGATCAATATGTGGACAACAATCGGAATGGATATTCCTAAAAACTACGAACAAATTGTTCAGGAGTGCTATGAAGATGTTTGCGAATGTGCGGACGAGAAGGAGTGGCATAGTGGAGATGTCGCTATTGCATTCAGAAGATGGATTGAGTCTAAAGCCGATTTTAAGGAAGAGGTACACATTTATCAGTTTGACGATGGTTTATGGGGCATTTATAATTCGTCAGGGCATTGCATTGAAGGCGACTTTAAGACCGAAGTAAAAGCAAGAAAGTTCTGT
>CAIPJU010000490.1 GCA_903865465.1 uncultured Bacteroidota bacterium | reverse complement strand
CCTGTACCAATTCCTGCTCCATTATAAATATTCTCAAAACTGATAATATTGAATTTGTCTGTCTCCTCAATCTTATTATTAAAATCTATCCCTGTCTCTTTTGAACTCAGAAGCTGAAATCGCGGAGATTTTGTACAGGAGAAAAGTATGAATGTCAGAAAAAGCCAGGAAAGTCTCCTCATGATTATTTTTTTTGCAGTTTGTTTCAACTTGAAGGCTGATCGCTTATGTATGACAAACATAGCAGATTTTTTCTGACTACAATAAATGTTGGCAATTGTTCTTGTTTTACATTTATTAACATCTTACAGAAATTTTCAGATGACCACCTTTTGTATATTTGAGAAAACTTACACAGAAAAATGAGCATAAAAAAACTGAATTTCAGAAAACAGGAAGGGCTTATATTTGGCATCTATCCAGGCAGCGGAGTGGGAGCTGATGCAGGATCAGGTATTATTCAGGGAAAAATGGACGAACCTTCAAAGATTATAGCTGCCCTGAAGGAGCTGGCGCAGGGCTTACCATTCATGGTACGCTCTTATATTCAATATAATGGGAATCCGGAAGGCAGTTTTATTACTCCTGCCGATCCCTCACAATATTGCAAAGACAATTTCCGACTCGACCTTGCTCTTTGTTATCGCACCAATGAAAGCACAATGACCGGATGGCATCAATTCATCAGAAAAATCATTCGTGAGTACAGGGATGTACTGGTTAAAATCCAGATTACTGAAGAGCCCAACAATCCGGATTCCACTTCGGGTGGCGACGGATCTTCACTCAATGTCAGGAGAGCCATAGCAGAAGGAGTACTTACAGCAAAGGATGAGATAACACAGCTGGGATTAGATGTTCAAATCGGCTTCAATGCAGTAATTTCATTCAATCCCAGGGATGATTTCTGGCCAGGGATGGCAGCACTGAACGGTAATAACTTTATCGGTGAATTGGATTATATCGGACTCGATTTTTATCCGGGAGTCTTTCGTCCGCTGCCTCCCGGACTCACTATGATAGAGGCTGTTAAGTCGGTACTCAACCATTACAGGAAGATCAACCTGGCTGAAGGCACTATTCCAGAAATGGTACCAATACATATAACTGAAAACGGGTGGCCTACCAATAAAGTAAGAAACGAAGAACAGCAGGCCATTTCAATAAAGGAGATAATTGAAACTGTATTTGATTTGCGCAGGGAACTTAATATTACCCATTATGAGTTTTTTGACCTCAGGGATACAAGCAGTGAGGGATGGAACAGCCATGCTGCTCTTGAATCGTCAGGAGAGGGTTTTCAGTTCGGACTTATGTACGATGATTATACTCCCAAAAAAGCCTTTCATGTTTACAGGAATCTCATAGAAAAGATCTCTTCCTGATTGATTTCGACAGGCTCAGCTAAACAAAGGGGTCAGAATAAGCAAAAAGACCTACTAAAAGGAATGTTTTTGCAGTCTTTCTGCTTATTGCAATATTGAAAAGCAATTGCTTTATTTGTATGGTATATTTGTAGACATAGTAGTTTATAATTCTGCTTTCCCTGTTAGCGGGATTATGCTGACCCATAAAATAACTTCCGGAAGTATGAAATCAAACACAGCCGAGCTGCCAGAATCGCTCACAATTCTCATTAATTTTCTTGAAAATGTTCAAGAAATCGATAGCGATAAATTAACGACTTTTCTAAAAAGCATTGAGATGCGGAGTGCCGATTATTTGCCTTTCAATTACTTTGATCACCCGGTAAATGAGAGTTACGGAAGGAATAAAATCTCCGAAGGGAGAAATTACTCTATATTTCTGATGTCGTGGGCTCCTGGCGACTTTACAGCAATACACAGCCATGGATTATCCGACTGGGGTGCAGTTTGCTTTTTTGGTGATACTACCCACAGACTCTATAAAGCCGACGGGAACCGGATTGAGCTTGTACAGAAGGGCATTGTGCCTGCAGGCACTGTTGTTCCAGTCACCGGGAACCTGGTTCATGCTATGGGTAATATGGGTGATAACCCGATAATGTCGCTTCATATTTACGGATCGGACAACTCTTTAAGCAATGCCAACGATGATTCAGAAATATACGAGATTGAAAAGCACCGGGTCAGTACTACCAATGGATCAGCCTTTTTAAATTCGGAAGATAAATTCATAAAAAAGTGGGAGAAGGGAATAGTTTCCAATTCAGAGACTATAAGCGATTATTTTGAAATAATAAAGACTTATTACAGCAGAAACAAGATAGTACACATGGCGGATTATATTGATCTAATCCTCCGAAAACCTGAATTGTTCAGTTTGGAACCGTCCCCACTGAAAGAGGATATTCAGATTATCTTATAGTTTTTGTAAAAGAAATTAAGACCGAAATATTTTTTAAGGAATATTTTGGCTCTGTATCTGGGTGACATCTTATTGAAGGAGATATCATAGTCAAAATTCCAGTTTTTCCGTTTTATATAATCTTTCATCACTTCAGGATGAGTCTCCTTAAAGAGGGCAAGTGAATCGATAGCTGAATAATCGTATGACTGGCTTGTATCGGTTTTCTGGATCCAGCTAAGATCATTGTAGAATGATTGAGTATTCTTGAGTTTCCTTGCCATAACCGAAGGTTCTTTTACCCAGCCATAATGGTAAACGCAGGCATCTACCGGCTTAACATTCAGCTTTTCATTATCACCTTTCCTGAAACCCTGGGCATCCCTGTAGGAATAAAACGTTTTATTGTTCCTTATAATCCTTATTTCGTTATTGTACCAGCGGGGTGAATTACCAATATAATCGAATGAACCATAGAAATGAAGGTAGCGGAAAAGAAGGCCGTCAACCTCCTTGTACTCTTTCCATTTCTTCATATCTGAAAGAATGGTTTCGAGATATTTCTCATGTATTACCTCATCACCCTGAATATAGAAAGCCCAGTCAGAATCCTCAGGAATCGCCCTGAATGCTTTGTCTGTTTCAAAAGCAAAAACCTCACCCTTCTTTTTCAACTCCTCAGAATCACCCCATACCGTCTCGATGATTTTGATCTTATCAGGGTTGATACTCCTGATCAATCCCAGGGTATCATCATCTGAATTTCCAACAGCAACTACAAAATCATCACATACCGGCAAAATCGATTTTATAGCCTCAGCAACGGG
>CAIPJU010000489.1 GCA_903865465.1 uncultured Bacteroidota bacterium | reverse complement strand
TGGCATGGAAACATTTATTCTTCAGGAGGGGCTATATGCCGTGTTCAGGTATAAAGGATTATCGACCGATAATTCAATTTACAGATGGATATTTTCCGAGTGGCTTCCCACTTCCGGTTTTGAAATTGATAACAGGCCCCATTTCGAAATCCTGGGTGAAAAGTACAGGAACGGCGATCCGGAATCGGAAGAGGAGATTTGGATCCCGCTTGTTCAAAAACCTTAAAATTCACTAAAAAGACGACTTGCCGGAGGAACAGTAATGATATTTTGTAAGATGATTCTTAATTGCGTATGACTTCAATCATTTCAGTTACTGCCTCACTGTCGGCAACTTCCCTTACAGGCGACAAGCCCGCGAAAGCCCTGGCTTTGTTGAGATCATCTTCTGTCACAAAGTTCTTACCAATAAGCATTATGTAAAGTATTGCTGATTTCAGGGTATTCGATTTGATCCTGAAAGTATGCGGACTCTGCCTGGCCGGGAAAATGTGGGCAAACTTCCTATCATTCTCATGGTACTTAAGAACCCATTGCGAGCCGTCCGACAGATAAATAATCTTATATTCTGACGGATCGATCCCCGTCCATGATGAAAATACATTTCTTTCGAGAAGCTTATTTCTCTTAAGGAAATCTTCTACCTGGGAACATATTCCGGAAACAGGAAGCTCGCCTGTATAAATGTCCATTACCGATGTTCCGATATGTTTTATCTCCCTCATAACTTCCTCTATTCTTACTGAGGAGTCATTGTCGCTCCCCATGCCGGTAAATTCCCTTATGAATCCCAGATGGTGCTTCAGGGGATTGAAAAGCACCGGTTCAGGTATCTGGCTGAAGATTATCATGGCGCCTGAAGATTAATGTAATACAAAGATAATACAAACTAAAAACTGGTCAAAAAAGAATAATGAGCCCGGACAAATATATTTTGCAGAAAAAATTAACTTTAACGGATAATGGAAGCTTAAAACGTCATAATATGTCAGGATCATCGCGAAAAAACTTTTTAGATACAATAAACCACCGGCAGCCTGAAAAAGTGGTCGTCGATTTTGGTTCAACAGGTGTCACGGGAATACATGTGGTAGTGGTTGAAAAGCTGCGCGAATATTACGGACTCGGGAAGAGGCCCGTGAAGGTAATTGAACCTTATCAGATGCTTGGGGAGATAGAACCCGATCTTCTGGATGCCATGGGCATTGATGTAATAGGCCTCTTCGGGGCCAAAAACATGTTCGGGGTCGATGCAGTTAACTGGAGAGTTCATAAAACACTCTGGGGACAGGAAGTTCTCTTCCCGGGAGGCTTCAACTACAACTTCAACAGTAATGGCGACATCCTGATGTATCCCGAAGGCGACACTTCAGTCCCGCCCTGCGCAATGATGCCTAAATCGGGGTATTTCTTCGATGCCCTCGACAGACAAAAACCGGTTGATGACGCAAGCCTTACAGCCGAAGATAACCTCGAGGAATTCACACCTATTGAAGAAAAGGATCTGGAATTCTGGAAGAATCAGGCTGAATCGGTCCGAAACAGCGGGAAAGCAGTTGTTGCCTCATTCGGCGGAACTGCCCTTGGTGATATCGCTCTTGTTCCTGCCATTAACCTGAAGAACCCAAAAGGAATCCGCGGCGTTGAGGAGTGGTACATCTCAACACTAATCCGTGAGGATTTTATAAGAGAAATTTACGACCGGCAGACTGATATAGCCATTGAAAATCTGACGCGCCTTAATAAAGCAGTTGGCAGCCTTGTTGATGTAGCATTCACCTGCGGAACCGACTTCGGAACCCAGAATTCCACATTCTGTTCTCCTGAGACCTTCGACTCCTTGTGGCTTCCTTATTACAGAAAGGTAAATGACTGGATCCACTCCAATACAAACTGGAAGACCTTCAAGCATTGTTGCGGTGCTGTAGAACCTTTGATGTCGCATTTCATCGAAGCGGGCTTTGACATTATTAATCCGGTACAGATCAATGCTGCCGGAATGGATCCGGTGACACTGAAAAAGAAGTATGGCGACAATCTTGTTTTCTGGGGAGGGGGTGTCGATACTCAGGGTGCCTTCGCTTTTGGTACCGCTGCAGAGGTGAGGGAGCAGGTAAAAC
>CAIPJU010000488.1 GCA_903865465.1 uncultured Bacteroidota bacterium | reverse complement strand
TGGCGCGTACACTTTATGTGCGGAGAAGGCGAGATAATCTATTCCGCACTTGTCCATTTCGATTTTACGATGAGCGATCAGTTGTGCTGCATCAACAAGCAAACGGGCACCATATTTGTGAACTATCCTGCTTATTACCTCAATATTGTTGATTGAACCGAGGACATTCGAAGCGCCACTTACAGCCAAGAGTTTGATTCGCTGCTTTCCCTGATCACACTTCTGATTGTATGCAGCTAAGATCGTTTCGAGTTCATTCAAATCTAAAAAACCATCAGGGTCTGTATTCATTCGGATCACAGGAAATTGATCAGACCTGCGCCAGGGCAGATCATTTGAGCTGTGTTCGAGGATTGTGCTAAGAACAACCGGTTCTATATCTTTCTCATATTCACGGCTAAAGCTCTCAGCTGCCAGATTTATTGCTTCAGTAGTATTGGAAGTAAAAATCAGATCATATTTATCCAGCGATGCCCCCAGAAATCCGGCGCATATGGATCTGACCTCATCAATGATCTCCTTCCGGAGTTCTTTTGATTGTTGCCATGTTTGCAGGGCAGCGCTCCAAATTGGTTTGAACGTAGGAGTGCTTGCGCTGTTGTCAAGGTTGATATAAGGTTTATAACCATCAGTGGTTGGTACCAGAATAGCACGACCAATCAGTGTTTGCCGGAGTTCACTTAACAGTTCCTTCCCGGAATATTTTTCCAGTTCGTCACGGTACAATATTTGGCTTACAGAAAGCTTTCCGGAAGCAGGCAGCGGGAATATTTCATTTTCCGAATGCTTCAATAGCTGCAGTGCCTTGGCAAATGCAATAATATTTATGATAGCAGGAGTACCCGCCTCAAACCTTTCGGGTCCATTTACCCAAACTATCCATTCGGGAGAAATAAGTGTGGTCGTCCCTCCTCCAGTCTGGAAAGGTGGTCCTTTCGGCAATGCTTTTCTTTTTATCGCTAAGGCATGTACTCCCAGAGGCAGTCCAATATCATTGCTGGACAAGCACTTGTAATTTTCAGGTTTAAGTTTTGTAATGATGTTCTCTGCTCCCCGGGACGAACAAAAGGTGACAACATATCTGCCTTTAGGAAGTCCGGTGTATTTCAGGACAATATCTCTGGCCTGTTCGAATAAATGAGTTGATATTATTGAGTTAAACCCACTACCCCTATGGACATTGGAATAAGTTTCCAGGGAAGAAAACACTCCTTGTTCGAGCTTTGTAAATGCCTCTGTCGTATTCATGTAAACTTTGTAATTAATAACTAAAGGTAGTCAAAAAAAGAGTGAGTGTGAGAGTTAGTCCAGAGGAAACAGAGATAAGAGTGTTTGTTCGAGCTCAGTAGATAAATATTGTATTTATTGGGAATAGTATGTTGCTGAAGTCAGCTATATTTACAATCCATTATAATTTAGAAAGTTTCTAACCAAACACAGAGAGATGAGAATAACAAGAATCTTCGCATTAGCCGTTATCGCAGTTCTTCTTATCAGTTCAACAACTGAAAAAGTACACAGGTCTGCCCTTCTCCAGTACGACAAACAGATCGACGGGATAATAAGCAAAATGACAGTACAGGAAAAAACAGATATGCTGCATGCCAAACATATGTTCGTTTCAGCAGGGGTCCCGGGCCAGGGAATAGCTGACATAAAATATGCTGACGGACCTTTTGGTATCCGCGAGGAAATGCAGCCTGATAACTGGAATCCTCTTGGTCTTCAGAATGATAAAGCGACTTTTTTCCCGACAGGATCAGCCCTGGCGGCAACATGGTCTCCTGAACTGGCCTACAGCTATGGAACGGCAATGGCTCGCGAAGCACGTTTAAGAGGTAAAGACATGATACTTGGACCTGCAATAAATATACAACGAATACCGACTGGAGGAAGAACTTATGAATATCTGAGTGAGGACCCTTTTCTAAGTTCAAAAATGGCGGTAGGATATACCAAAGGTGCTCAGGAGAATGGGGTTGCAGTTTGCATCAAGCATTTTGCTTTGAATAATCAGGAAAACAATCGTGGAAGTGTGAATGTAATCATCGGGGAACGTGCAATGCGTGAGATTTACCTTCCACCATTCCGTGCCGCAGTTGAAGAAGCTGATGCCTATGGGGTGATGGCTGCCTATAACAAAGTGAACGGTTGGTGGTGTGCAGAAAATGACATACTAATGAATAAGATACTCCGCAAAGAGTGGGGATTTGCTGGGATGGTTATTTCTGACTGGGGAGGCACTCACAGTACTGTGAACGCAATAAAAAACGGGCTTAATGTTGAAATGCCCGATAAAAGGTATCTTGGGAAAGCACTTCTTGATTCAGTCAAAGCAGGTTTTGTTTCCGAAGATATTATTAACCAGAGGGTTCGTGAAATTTTGCGTGTCAGGCTTGCCATTAACCCTGTTCCTGAAAATGAAGCAAATAAGGAAGTTACTTCTCAGCCGGCCCAGCAGAAGATAGCTTATGGTGTTGCAAGCAAATCCATCGTTCTGCTTAAAAATGATGGGGTGCTACCTTTAAAGCTGGGGAATAAGCCAGTAATCGCCGTTATTGGAGCAAATGCCACTCAAAAAATGGCTTCCGGCGGATTAGGAGCAGGAGTGAAGACATTATACGAAATAACACCTTTAGAAGGACTGAAAGATCGTATAGGCGATAAAGCACAAATCATTTATGCTCAGGGGTATGAACCGGTTCAATTCAGTTTTGCCGACAGATTCAGGAAAAAAACACCGGAAGAAATTGAAAAAGCAAGCCGTCAAAAGGAATTAACTGCCCAGAAGCTTACAAAAGAAGCTGTTGAAGCCTCATCAAAAGCTGATATTGTCATTTTTGTTGGTGGCGATAATAGGGCAATTGAAACTGAAGGGAGTGACAGGGAAAACATATTTTTGCCTTCCGGTCAGGATAAATTGATTGCCAGTATCTCGGAGGTGAACAGGAATATCATTACTGTCCTGACAAGTGGCGCCCCAAATGATCTTAATGTTGTAGAACCCCTTTCCAAGGCTCTGCTTATTTCGTGGTTTAATGGCTCCGAGGGAGGAAATGCCTTAGCCGATGTTATTCTGGGTATTATTTCGCCCAGCGGCAGATTACCGTTCACTTTGCCTTTTAAACTGGAAGATTCGCCAGCTTACGCTCTTCATAATTATCCGCAGGGAGATAAAAACTCAGATGTCTTTGCCAATCTTGTCTCAAAAACTGATGCAGCAGGAAAAAGCGTAACAGAGCAGGATAAATCTCAAAAATCTGACCCCAATTCAGCATATTATTCAGAAGAATCGCTTTTAGGATATCGTTGGTACGATACCAAAAACATCAGTGTTAAGTATCCTTTTGGCTTTGGTCTCACATATACCACCTTTGATTACAGCAACCTTAAAACCAACAAAGAAAAGTATGGCAAAAATGATGTAATAATTGTTTCATTCAGCTTGAATAACACTGGTAAAATGTCGGCCGACGAAGTAGTACAGCTATATATTCACCGCATTAACCCATCTGTCAGTTGGCCGGAAAAGGAACTCAAGGCATTTTCAAGAATTCCTCTTAATCCGACAGAAAGCAAAACAGTAAGACTCGAAATTCCGGTTAAGAGCCTTATGTTCTGGAACGAGAGTACACAATCATGGGACAATGATCTTTGCAGGGTGGAACTGCTTGTTGGGGCATCAGCCGCAGATATAAGATTGAAAAAGGAGATCACTCTCAGGTGAGAGAGATCGGAAGAGCGTCGTGTAG
>CAIPJU010000487.1 GCA_903865465.1 uncultured Bacteroidota bacterium | reverse complement strand
TGTTTTTGGAGGGTAACCATGGTGGTCAATTTGCACCGGCAGAAGGTGGTCAATTTGAATCAGCAACACATGGTCAATTTAAATCGGCAGAAGGTGGTCAGATTGACCGAAGTTTGCACTATGTTTTCCAAACCTGGGGGACGTAATATAAAATATGCAATTGTGGATAATTTTCTCAATTTCTGGTTTCGCTTTATTTACAAATACCAAAGTGCCGTAGAAATTGGAAATTTTGAATACCTCAGAACTATTGTTGAGCGGGATTATCCAACCTACTCAGGGAAGATTTTGGAAAGATATTTTACTGAGAAGTTTGCAACTCAACACCTTTACTCGGCAATAGGAACTTATTGGGAGAAGGGGAATCAAAATGAAATTGACATTGTAGCCGTCAATGATTTGGAAAAGACCGTATTGGTTGCAGAGGTTAAACGTAAGAAAGAAAATGTCAGCATACCTTTGTTGCAGGAAAAGGGAAAGTCTTTGATAAGTCAACTGGAAGGATATATATTTGAATACCAAGGTTTTTCTATTGACGATATGTAATCTCAAGTTGCTTCATTTCGCTCAAGGGCACTCAAAATGGGCACTCCTCAAAATAAAAAAGAGTCACAATATGCGTTGTAACTCTTTGATTATAAGCGGATAATATTGGAATCGAACCGATGACCTTCCCGACGCAAGGTCGGGACGCTCGAGCACCCAGAGCAAATTGGTGAACAAAAAAAGAGCTGCAAAATATCCTTTGCAACTCTTTGATTTTCAGTGGAGAATATCGGAATCGAACCGATGACCTTTTGACTGCCAGTCAATATTTTTGACTTTCCAATGGTCATTTATGATTTCTTTTGGTTTTATATGTAATTGATATTTAAACATATAAATTCTTTTATTTTCCTTTTATAACTTATGTTATTTTTTTTTAATTAGATTTGTATGTACAATTGTATGTATAAAAATCTGAATATGGAATTGACAAGAAAAAAACCAGAGGTGACAACTGCTGTTGTTTTAGAAACTAGGGTTACAAAAAAAGATGATACTCACCCGGTAAAATTAAGGATAACCTATGACAGAATTCAGAAGTATTATACCATTAGTAAAAAGTCTTTTACTCCAACTGAATTCAAAAAAATATTTGCCCCAAAACCAAGGGGGACATACAAAGATTTGAAAAGAGATTTTGATTCTATTGAAGCCAAAGCGATTGATGTTATTGACAATTTCATGGATGAATTTTCATTTGATGAATTTGAGAAAGTCTTCAATTCAAAAAAAGATAAGGGCAATACGATTCAATCTTTTTTTGATGCTAAAATTGAGGAACTGGATGAAGAACAAAAGTTACACACAGCAATTTCTTATCGGGCCACAAAAAAATCGATAATAGAATTAGATCCTAAGTTTTCATTACAAAGAGTTACTCCAAAATATTTGAAAAGTTATGAGAACTGGATGATAGAAAAGGATAATTCGTATACAACAGTTGGGTTCTATTTGAGAAATCTTAGGCACATTTTAAACAGGGCAATTGAAAAAGGTGTAATCAGTCAAGCTAAGTATCCTTTCGGAAGTGGAAAGGAGAAGTACAAAATTCCTTTTGGTGGTAATACAAAAAAAGCACTAAAGCTTTCAGAGCTTGAAAAAATATTTAATTATCAACCTGAGAGTCCTCAAGAGGCAAAAGCAAAATCTTTCTGGATTTTCAGCTATTTGTGCAACGGTATGAATTTGGTAGATATTGCAAATTTAAAGTTTAAGAATATTAAGGGGAATAAGATCAAGTTTATAAGACAGAAAACAAAAGACACCACACACGATAAAAAGGAGATTGTGATAACTCTGTTAACGGAGGTTCAAGATATTATTGATCAGTTTGGAAATAAGATGGTAAGTCCTGATGATTATATCTTCCCTATTTTTGATGAAGGAATTTCTGAAACAGAGAAATTGAATCGGGTGAAGCAATTAATAAAGAATACCAATAAGTATATTAACCAAATAGCTCCCAAACTTGGTTTAAGTGACAGAATTACAAGTTATTGGGCTCGGCACACATATTCAACTATTTTAAAAAATTCAGGTGCTTCAATTGAGTTTATTTCTGAACAATTGGGACATTCAAGTATCAAAGTAACATCATCTTACTTGGACAGTTTTGAAGATCAGCAACGGGATGACATGGCAAAAAGGCTAATTGATTTTAAAGCCGTAAAGAAGCCGGTGCAAAAGAAGCCTTCGAGAAAAAAGCTGTTGGACTTTAAATAATGTAAATTATGAATTTTTACAAATCTTCTATTAAAGAACCGATTGGATTTTTCGAGGATTATTTCCTTCAAAAACTTATCTACCGACATTTTGAGGAATTCAAAGATTCGTGTATTAGACAAGAGATTAGTAATCCTTCCTCCGTAAAAGTTTTTGTTTTTGATGGCGATTGTGTTATTCATACACAAGCATATAATTATGCAATTGATGAATATGGGAATACTAACGAGGATTTGAGACAAGATTTTACGCTAACTGAAAGCTTTTCTGGCACAGTTGAAAGATTATTAAAGTCAGAAGTTGATAATTCAAGACACTTTATAAGAAAAGCTTGTAATAGCTATTTGAGCAAATTTAATGATATCTCAACATTCCTTATATTTCAACAAGATTTAATCAATGAATTATTTAGAAATTGTACTGATATTTTTAAGGATTTTCCTTTTTGTATGGATCAGTTAAAAACTCTTGAAGAATTCGTGAATTTATTTTTGGGGACAAAATTTATAAGCACAATTGATTCAAATGACATATTAGGTGCTCCCGGATCAAAAGCATCTGAAATCAATTATGATCCAATCAGTGAAATCATCAACTACTTAAAAGGGAAAAATGATCACGGTCAAATAATTATGCCGGAGAAAGATTATGATAGCCTCAGGATGGCCATTGAGAAAATAATAAACAATGATGAAGTTCCAAATTTCACAACCAAATTACATATTCATGTTCCTGTTGGAGTATTGAGATACACTTTTTATCTTGTTCTCCCTTTTGTGGGTGAAAACAAAGATTACTTTCTTCAATTTCTACTGGACAATATTTCTGAGTTTGCTCGTTGGTCATTTGATCCATTTAAGACAAAAATTTCAGTCCCTCCGAGCATCCTTCCTGGATACTTACCACCATTATTCAAGGAAAATAAGCTTAGACAAATGAACAAAAACAAATAAATAGTTATTCTACCATAACTTACCATAACTTACCCATCTCCACCTATTGCTCTCCAATAGGTTACCTCCTTAATTTGCCAGTGATATCAAGAATTAAATGTCACCGGTGACATAATTTATTTATTTCTTTAAAAATTAAGTTATGTCTAATTTATTAGAAAAATTAAGTGAAATCCATCACCTGATGGAACAGCAGGTAGTACTTCAAAAGAAAATTCTAACCTTGGAGGAAGCCAGCGAGTTATTAAACATCTCTAAATCTGATCTGTACAAGAGAACAAGTACAAACAGTATTCCATTCTACAAACCGAGTGGAAAGTTGATCTATTTCCTAAGAGAAGACTTGGAAGCATGGATGCTTTCAAACCGTCAAGCAACTGTTGATGAAATTCGTGAGAATGCTTCAAATTTTAAACTTAACCAAAGGAGGAGCAGGTCATGAGCGAAAGTAAATTCAATTCAGCAGCAGAAGGTACTAATACAAAAAGGAGAAGAAAATCTCGCATCATGACTGAGGAGAATGCAGTTAAGCAGCAGGAGGAAAATTCAAATTTGAATTCTGAAGCCTCAGCTCAAGCAGATAGTGATAATACATCCACTACAACTACCACAATTGATCCAGAAATCGCTGAAATACTGAAATTTCTTGTACCTGCAAGCAAACTTTTAAATAACAAAAGATCTTCAATACCATATTTGGTTGAATCACTATTTCAACAATCGGGAGTTGTAACAGTTGCTGGAAGTTCTGATACTGGGAAAAGCAGCTTTTTGCGCCAACTTGCAACTTCAATCATACTGGGAGATGCAGATTTTTTAGGTTTTAAAATAAATGCGCGCTACAACAGGGTAATATATGTTAGCACTGAAGATGATGAAACAAATATGGAATTTTTATTATTTAAACAGAATCCTGAAGTCATTCCTGAAGAAAAGTCCAGAAAATTAAAATTCATATTTGAAACATCGAACATTCTTAAAAAGATTGAAAGTACTTTAAGAAAATTCTCTATTGATTGTATAATTATCGATGCCTTTTCTGATTTATTTGAAGGAGATATGAACCAAACCAATAAGGTGAGAAGCTTTTTAACTAAGTTTTCTAATCTCAGTGTGAAATATAACACCCTATTCATTTTTTTACATCATACCGGGAAAAGAACAGAAGATCTGCCCCCATCTAAGAACAACTTAATAGGAAGTCAGGGCTTTGAAGCAAAAATGCGCTTAGTAATTGAACTACGCAAAGACTTCTCTAATAAGCAAATTCGCCATTTGTGCATCGTTAAAGGAAATTATTTGCCATCTGAATTTAAAGATAAAAGTTATGTTCTCCAATTTGATGAAAATATGCGTTTCACAAACCTTAACCAACGTGTTGCATTTGAAAGCTTAGGTAAGCCAAGCGCTGATGGAAATAATGAAGCTAAAGTTAAAGCAATAGCCTATAAACGACAAGGATTATCACTTAATCAAATTACAGAGAGGCTACATTCTGAGGGTCTTAGCCTTTCAAGATCTACAGTTCACAATTGGGTTAAGGATATAAGTTCAAATCCAACAACATATGGATACGAGAGTGATGAGCCTGAATCAGAGGATAATTCTGAAGAAGATGCTGATGATTAAAATTAAAAAATTCATTACTGCTGTCCACTGTCCAGAATCCCTAAGGGGATTGGATGGATGGACAGCATTTAATTTCTTATTTTTTGCAGTCCCATGCAGACCCCCGCTCAGCCTTGGGATTTGATCAGAGGTTCATACCCTATTTGTTCAAAGTTGATTGGATGAAATACCCTTATACAGCAGGTGTAACATAGCATTGTTTTAAGGTGATTTTAACTTAAGGATTCCCAAAATCCTTGTTCACTATTACCAATATTCCACTAAGGAGTATTGACCATATGATTTCCTTATTTTTTGCCCAATCCTCACCCCCACTAATTCCTGTAGCCGTTTATCCGGTACAATCATCATTCATTTATCCTGCCACTTTAAACCACTTGTTGCAGGAAATAACATTAAATCTTCAATCCTGAAGGGAACAATCACATATAAACTTTAAAAATTAAACATTATGGAGTTAAAACAATCAAAACGGGCAGAAGCCAAATTAAGGCTCTCACTACAAGGTAGTGCGGGTAGCGGAAAGTCTATGTCATCTTTACTGCTTGCTTTTGGCATGACTGGTAATTGGTCAGCCATTGCAGTAATTGACACAGAAAGGGGGAGTGCCAATCTGTATTCTAACTTAGGCAGTTATTATGTATTAAATCTTGAAGAACCATTTACTCCACAGAAGTACATTGATGCCATCAAACTATGTGAACAAAGTGCAATTGAGGTAATCATCATTGACAGTATTTCGCATGAGTGGAACGGGAAGGGTGGGATTCTGGAGATTCATGAGAGAGCAACGTCAGCTATGAGAGTGCCAAATAGCTTTACAGCATGGTCTTCAGTTACTCCCTTACATCAGGCATTCATTGATGCAATCTTGCAAAGTTCTTGTCATATTATTAGTACCATCAGGACCAAAACTGAATATGTAATCAATGAAAGGAATGGCAAGATGGCTCCTCAAAAGCTTGGTCTATCTCCAATAACCAGAGATGGCTACGAATATGAAGTAACCATAAGTCTGGAAATTGATGATGAACACAATGCAATTTCAAGTAAGGACAGAACCGGGCTATTTGCCAACAAAGGGAAGTTCAAAATCTCAACTGAAACTGGAAAGTTGATCCTTGATTGGATTAACTCAGCCTCTCCTGTTGCTACTGCTGATGATGTTAAGGTAATGATCAAACAAGCCAATTCAATTGAAAAGTTGAACGAACTCTACAAATCATACCCGGACTTCAATACCCAACTTAACCTGGACTTCACCAGGAGAAAGCAGGAAATTTACAAGGCTCAAGTCTCAAACATTAAATTCTCATCAAATGGAACTACAGCTAGTTAGAACACTTAACAACTCAACTTTGAGAGTACAGCAGCAGGAAAGGATTATGGAAGTAATCCCTACAGTTGCAATTGAAGCTACTGCTGAAGTTATTCCTGAAACCAAAAGGAAAATCTTCATTGAAGCCAATACAATACCTGTGTCTCTTGCTCACCTGAAAAACGAGTGTATTATTCCAACTTATCGTGATAATGAAAAGACAATTTCACATTATGAGTTGGTTGACACTTTAAACTTTTGTGTAAACCATCATTTCAAAGGTTCATCCACATTGGAACCTCAGATAAGGGTTAGTCACCAGATTAATGGAAGGATCAGTCAGGCTCTTCATAAAAAGGTCAGTGAACTGGAAGATTGGGAAAAAACAAGGTATTATGAAAGAATGATGTTTGTGATTGAAGTACCAAGCATTACCCAAGAAGTGAATGGAAACAGGTTGAACCTTTCCATTGCCGGTGTAAGAGCCCTGAATCATGAATCATTATTCAGTAAGAAAACCATTGAAAAGTTTAAAATTGTAATAGGCTTCCAAAATTTGGTTTGCTGCAATCTTCTCATTTCAACAGATGGTGCAGCATTGGAGATAAGGGTATCAAGTCTGGAGGAACTGATCAAAAAGGTATTTGAACTGTTTTCAAGTTATGATATGCCAAGACATTTGAGGCAAATGCAATCATTTGGTAACTATTCTCTGTCTGAGAATCAATTTGCTCAGATTTTAGGGAAAGCAAGGCTTTATCCTTTCTTGAAAAATGAAGTAAAGAAGGAAATTCCACAACTGATGTTCAATGATTGTCAGTTGAATACTGTTGCAAAAGACTATTATTTGGATAAGAGTTTTTGTAGGTCCTCTAATGGAGAAATTGACCTTTGGAAACTTTACCAACTTCTCACAGGAGCTAACAAGAGCAGTTATATTGATTCATTTCTTGACAGAAGTCTTAATGCCTTCACTTTCACTGAATCAATACTGGATGCTCTGGATGATCAAAGTAGAAGCCATTGGTTTTTGAGTTAAACCACGGCTGGGCAGGATTACAAATTAAAATGTAACCTGCCCTTTACTTTGCTCCCAACATACATCCTTTACACCTGCTGTATATTTCAATTTAAAAATTTTTAAAATTTTTGGGGGTCAGCTTATGCATGCTCAAATGACCGCAGTCCAATGAAGACCTCTACTCTAAAATTGGAAATGCCCCGATGGTATGAAGAATTTTGGCTTTTTATTGACGGAGAAAATTAATAACAGCTGGTTAATTGGCTCCTGATTCAAAAGCCTGATTCCAAATTCTGCTAAGGTAAATCATTAATAATTAACGTGTTTTATTAACTCAAAAACAAAATCAAAATGGTTAAAATTATCGGTTACAAGGAAAGTTTATCCAATGAAGGAAAAGCTTTCAACAGTCTGGTATTGCAAGGTGGAGTTGAGATTATTCACTCTGCATCTGGGAACCTTTATGCTACGGCAAGGAAGGCAAATCTGGCATCTGCATTTGATGCTGAGACCTGTCAAAGTTTAATTGGTACTGAATTGGTTGGTTCAATTGAAAAGGAGGAATGTATGCCCTATGAGTATACATCACCACAGACAGGTGAAGTTCTGACTCTTTATCATCGATATGTCTTTATTCCTGAAGAGAAGAAAGTTCCGATGGAAATGTATCGGGAAGTTGATGTTCAAGAGCTGTCAATGATGCCAGAACTGCAATAGTAAAATGACGGAGTGCCTCTGAGTGACTACCAAGTTGCAAAGAGGTACTCCCTTTTTTTAAGCACACTTCATTTTTTTTTGAATAAGGCTTCATTTTGATATGTACAATCCTGACTCATCCTTCTACACATTTCAATCCTCATTTTTTGTAATCGCAAACATCCATAGCCCATCCTAACCAATACTCAACTTTGGAGAAATATACCCTACATAGTTTTGTAACTGCTTTTTTCTGATGGAGAAAACGATAACAGCTGGTCAATTCATTCCTTCATTGAATAGTAGTATAGAGATGTGTTACAGGTGTAAATCCACAAAAAATCGTGTTTGTTTAACTCAATAAAAATTAAAGTTATGGTAAAGATCGTTGATTTCAAAGAAAGAGTCTCTAATGACGGAAAAACTTTCATGGCTCTTGTTGTTCAGGGTGGAGTAGAATTGATTCACTCTGCTAATGGTAGTATTTATGCCACAGTGAGACGGGCTTCAGTGGCAAGTACATTCGATGAAGAGACTTGTAAGGGTCTCATTGGTTCAGAGATTCCGGGAACTATTGAGAAAGTTGAATGTGAGCAGTATGAATATACCAATCCACAAACAGGAGAGGTATTATTCCTTGATCACAGGTACCAGTTCTCACCTATTGAAAAGAAGGAAGGGTTTATAATGGTTCCGGAAATGGACTTTTCAAATCTTCATAATTCTTTGTAATCTTTAAAATGGGAGTGCTGTAGGCAACAGTTGTTGTTTGTGGTACTCCCTTTTATCAGGCTGACTACATTTTAATTTGGACTTCAGTTTTTTTTGAACAGGATTACATTTACGTTTGAACAAAGGAGACCAACTCACCCCCTTTCCCAACCCTCATTACATTTAAAATTTTACAGTCACTATATAATAATGTATAAAATTTCATTTTTCTGTATTGGCTACATTATTTTTTGAAATGCTCTTTCCCTTTGCTGTACTACTTTTTTTACCCAAACCTTGATCTAATGTAAATCAGAAGATCCACCTAATTTGTTTTCCTGAATTCTGGCTTTAGGTATGGTCACAGATTACAATTATCTCCATTAGTGAACCTATTGCCAAAAGAGAATGATTTTGGCTCCTAAGATTATACAGCAGGATTAACAAGATTAAACCTTGACCAATAACAGCAAATGTTAACTCTGCTGTATAACCAAATTTCACCTAAGCCATAGGACTATTTCTCCTAAACTATGCCTGATTACCATCATACAGCAAGAGGAAAACTTATTCCAGACACAAAATCAAGGTGTCCAGTGTCCATTTCCCCTAAGGAGTCTGGACAGTTGGACAGGCATTTATTATCCCAAAACAATTTACAAACACTTAAAATCAAATCCGCTAAACGGTAACAAATATGAGAAATCATAATGATCCAAAAATTAAAATAAGAGAGTCAGGTACATCATCAGTTTCAGATGTGGAACTGCTGTCCCTGTTTTTTAGAAATGAAACTGATAAAGCACAATCCTTGCTTGAATCTGTTGGGCACAACCTAAATGCACTGGCAAAATTGACTATTCCTGACCTGCTGCTATTAGGAGTAAATGAATGTGCTGCTGTATATCTTAGTGCTGCTGTAGAGCTTGGTAGAAGAAGAAATCAGTCAGAGGCAATAGATATTGGACAGATCAGGGGAAGTAAAGATGCAGCAAATTATATCCGTCCTAAAATTGGTGATCTGAACCATGAAGAATTCTGGGTCCTGTTTCTTAACCGTAGGAATTCAATTTTAAGTTCAGAGAGGTTCAGCATGGGTGGAATGACAGGAACAGTTATAGATGTTCGCTTGGTTTTAAAATCAGCCTTGGAGAAATATGCTACTTCGATGATATTTTGCCACAACCATCCTTCAGGAAATCTTGATCCTTCAGATGCTGACAAGAAGATCACAAGACAACTGAAGGAAGCAGCAGCTGTAATGGAGATACCTGTAATAGATCACTTAATTGTGACCCAATCTGGCTATTTCTCATTTGCTGATGAAGGACTTTTATAAGGAAGGGGAGGAAACTCCCTTTCTTTTATTTATCCTTTCGCAATTTGATCTATAAAAGAAGAATATTCAGGAAAGAATTCTTTACATTTGATGTAATTCAAACCACAAAGCCTATGATCAAATCATAATAACAGAACATTTTTTAAAATATAGAAGCGTTTAGCTTTTATTCTTGCTTTCGAAAACTGGTAATTTTTAAATGCAACAAGAATAATAAGTACAACGCTCACGTTACGGCGTGGGCTTTACTTATTTGT